>NZ_JBHSGO010000048.1:0-38506 GCF_042654485.1 Falsiporphyromonas endometrii
AGAAACAGCCTTTTTCAAGGCATGAACAGGCTGTTTTTTAGGTACGGAAACCATTAAATAAATTTACATTATTTGTATAATAAGATCCGATTTATAGGTGTGTTCTGTCTTTTATTTATGAGGTAAATATAAAATAAGGTATGTCTTAGATGCAAAGACATACCTCATTAGCTAATTTATTGGGATCTATTATTGTAGAGTTATTCCCTTACAATTCTGAAGTCTTGATGTACATTTACAAAAGCTTTATCTGAGACTTGTGTACCGCTTGGAATATATGCTATTTTTAGATTTCGGCAATCTTCGATAGCATAGTCTTCTATTACCTTTGTTGCCTTATCGAAATGAAGCTCCGTTAGATTATTTAATGCCAGCAGAGCATTCTTCCCTACTCTTTCCATAGGTTTCAGATAGATAACAGTCTTAGATTTCGGAACATAGAGAGGAATCTCACTTTCCTTTTTATACACTACTCCTTTGTAATCATTCAAAGATTCATTGTTATCACTAATAAAGATATTTTCCAGTGATGTGTCCAATTGATTTAAAGAATAAGCATTTTCACCAATTGTTGTGATGTTGTCACTAATATACAATGTCTTTAGATTAGAGGGTATAGAATCAGAAGTAATGAATGACGTAAGAATATATCCATCATAAGAGTATGGCAATGATACTACCCTATGGTCAGACTTAATCGCAGTGACACAAAATCCAAAATTATATCCATACTTACATTTGTCATCTTCAAAAAAGGCAATGTCTGTCTTCTTAGGTTGAAGATGAATAAATGATGGTTCATCATCAATTTCGAATTTCCTGTTATTGGTTGGGTCCGCCACAATCCATCGTCCATTGACATAGGCATAATTCCAAGCATGTGCGTCTTTTTGACTACCAATAGACACATAATATCCATCCACTACAATACAAGGAATATTTTGGCTTAAAAGCATTACTTTGAGCAAATTGGCGTATCCTCCACAGACACCACACCTATTTTCAAAAACTGAGTTAGCATCATTGGGAGATGGTCGGTAGCTAATGTTTTTAACAACCCAATAAAAGATTGTTTCGAATTTCTTCTCTTCAGACATAGATGAATTGATAATGTCCGAATTGACAAACTTTTTGACCTTTGCATATTGCTCGTCTGTAATCGTTGTGGTAGCCATCTCAAGAGCTCTCTTTGGATCAATCTTTTTGATTAGGATATCAAAAGCCTTTTGATCCTCTTGTGGAAGAGGGATACCACTTTTAACTTCAAATAAACGGGGGTCTTTGATGTTGAAATCATTAGATTGATCTGATGAATCCTTATCGGGTAAAGGTGCTTCTTCAGACGGTGAGGGTTCTTTTTGTGGCTCTGACGTTTTGTCTTTACATCCACTAACACTGATTGAAGCAATGATCATTGCCCCAATCAAACATTTCAATCTTAAGTTCATTAATGTAAAATCTATTAGTAAAAAAAACCATTCACTATGAATGGAACCCCTAAAATAGAAATTATTTAGGAAAACGCATCAAATATTCGAGACCTCCACCGGCATGATTTTTAACTTGAATGTCTCCATTATGAACTTTGATAGCATTCATTACGATGGATAACCCAAGTCCCGATCCTCCATCCTCCCTTGTTCGACCTTCACTTACTCTATAAAAGCGTTCGAATAATCTGGCCAAATGTTTTTCGTCTACACCAACCCCTGTATCATAATAGGTTATGTATATATTTTTGTCATCTTGTTTGCTGACCTCGATATGGATTAGGACATCATCCCCTGCATATTTTATTGTATTCTCCATTAGGTTGAAGAAAACTGAATGTAGAAGGACATAATTTCCACGCAGCGTGTATTGTTTGTCGAAATCAAGCTGCACTTCGATCTTCTTTTCTTCAAGTCGATCTGTTAACTCAATTCTACAAGAATCCAACATACTCATTAAGTCTATATCTTGAAATACAAATTGCTCTTGTCCTGAATCTATCTTGCTCAAAAGGCTTACATCATTGATAAGCTGGGATAATCTAATAGACTGCAGATATGCTTTTTCTGTAAAACTATGCCTGCGATCAGGATCAAGTTTGTCTCCGTTATCATTGAGAATCTCGAGATAACCTCTTATGGAGGTAACGGGTGTTTTGAGTTCGTGGGCTATATTGCTTGTAATCTCTTGTTTAAGAATATGATTCTTTTCCGGCTCTGTTTCGTCATGAATAACTATTTCAAAGTTGTTGTCAGCAAAGAGGTTAACCTTAACTTCAAGGAATTTGCCATTAATATCCAAATGAGTTTCACACATCCCTTCCTCTTTCTTATCTAAGAAGGCAGATATTTCTTTCATTGAGTCCTCTTTTAGAAGATCCGTAAGATCAAAAGAGATGTCATTGGTAATAAAATTGACAAGTTGATAAAAATGGGCATTGGCATAAACTAAGTTTCTGTCTTCGTCAAAAATAGCAAGTCCATTGTTGGAATGTTTAAAGTGAGTAATCAATTTCTCTCTCTCACTCATCAGTTTTTGGTTGTTTTGCTGTTTTTCATCAAGAATAGACAGAAGGTCTGCGGCAATATCTCCTAATTCATCATTAGGGAATTTGATGTCTTTCTTGATTTGTCTGTCGTGGCGAATATCATCGGCCAAGTATTTTAGTTTTCTGATTGATTGTGAAAGTCTTGTTGAGATCAGATATAGTACGATCAACATGGCTAACATTAGTATAATCACCAATATGACAAAACTATTGTCGGTAGAAAGAATGTTTTTTGTCTGCACATTAAACGGCAGAGCTACTCTGATATAGTAGTTTTTGAAATGTCTTACAAAATAAAGATATGGAACATGGATGCTTGAAGACTTTCGAATATCAAAACCTGTGTCTTTATAAATGGCACTTCTTACCTCCGGTCGGTCGATATGGTTTGATAGGGTCTTGACATCATCAACGATATTGTCATAGCGTACAACTCCGTCATTGTCTATAATAGTGATGCGTATGCTGTCGGGAAATATTTGGCCAAATCGATTTAGATCAGCCATATCGTTTAGCTGAAAGTGATTTGAGACTATGATGTTGTTTAGAATGTATGCATATCCGTCAAGTTTGCTCTCAAGCGATGTAATACGTTCTTTTTGGTCCTCTCTTCTTTGTGCAATAATGACAACGGCTCCGAATGCTACAAACAATAAAAAGAAGCAACTTACGAGCCGATATTTATATTTGATTTTCATCTTATTTTACCTTAAATGTGTAGCCGTATCCAGTACGATTAGTAATCAATTCTCCATAGGATCCCAATTTTTTGCGAAGTCTGGCAATGTGGACATCGACAGTTCTCTCAAGTACAATACCATCTTCCGGCCATGCCGAGTCTAAGATCTCTGCGCGACTAAACACTTTGCCCCGATTAGAAAACAAGAGGTACAAAATATTGTATTCGGTTCTTGTCAAATCAACCTGTTGATCCAATATCTTTACCTCCTTGCTGGTTAAATCCAATGTTAAGTCTCCCTCTTTCAGAATGGATTCTTCTATTGAGTTATTTAGTGAAACTCTACGAAGGATGCTCTTTACTCTGGCCATTACCTCTTTGATGGAAAAAGGTTTGGGAACATAATCGTCTGCACCTGTCGAAAACCCCGTAAGCATATCATTTTCAGTATTTTTGGCTGTAAGAAAGATTATGGGAATCTCATTACTCTTTTTCCTGAGCAATGAGGCATATTGATATCCGGACATACCGCCCATCATAACATCAAGCAAAATCAATCTATGCTCAAATGTCAATATTTTATCTGCCTCTTCAGCAGAAGAAGCTTCATCTATCTCATATCCTTCATTCTCCAAGTTGAAACGTAATATTTCCCTAATATCGGGCTCATCGTCCACGATAAGAATTTTAACCTTTTGATTGTTCATGTCTAATATCTTTTCCTTCTGCTATGAATACAGCTGCCTCTGCAATATT
Source organism: Falsiporphyromonas endometrii (assembly GCF_042654485.1). Taxonomy (NCBI): domain Bacteria; kingdom Pseudomonadati; phylum Bacteroidota; class Bacteroidia; order Bacteroidales; family Porphyromonadaceae; genus Falsiporphyromonas; species Falsiporphyromonas endometrii. The sequence continues at coordinate 3,975 of NZ_JBHSGO010000048.1, forward strand.
GGTGGCATTATCTCCAATTCTTTCAAGATTGTAAGAGATTGTACTTAAGTCGATAATCATAGAGATAATCTCCTTTTTCATTGGAAGATTGGCATATTTCTCAACTAAAATTATCTCATTTTTCCTAAACATTTCGTCAGCAATATCATCTTTTTCGATAACATCATATGCCAAGGTAGCATCTTGACTGGCGAAAGCTATGAGAGCGTCACTTGTCATCTTGTGGACCAAAGATACCATCTTTATAAGCTCATTCTTCATAAGACTTGTATCTTCCTCATTGAGATACTCATTCTTAAGGCGATGTCCAATATTTAAAACGAGGTCACCGATACGTTCCAAATTGGTAGTCATATCTTGATAAGCAATGATAGTGCGCAGATCTTGTGCTACCGGATTAAATTTGAAGATAGCAAAGACAACCTCTTCTCTAATCTTAACTTCAAGACGGTCTATAATTATTTCGTTGGCTTCCATCTCCTCATAAAGCGAGGCAATGGCATTGTTTTGTAAAAGCTTCTCTACAATCTTAAGCTGTGTCAAAACTGTTTTGCTCAATAGATGAAACTCATTGAGCAAAATCTCCATCTGTTTAACTTTTATATTTTGCATAATTAACTGAATTTTCCTGTTAGATATTGTTCTGTTCGTGGATCTTTGGGAGTTGTAAACATCTGTTTGGTATCTCCAAACTCTACCAATTCACCCAAATACATAAACATAGAGTAGTCACTTACCCTTGCTGCTTGTGACATATTGTGTGTCACTATTACAATGGAGAACTGCTCTCTAAGTTCAAAAATCAAATCTTCAATCTTATTGGTAGAAACCGGGTCCAGTGCAGAGGTGGGCTCATCCATCAATATGACTTCCGGTTTTAGAGCAACGGTACGAGCAATACAAAGTCTTTGTTGTTGGCCTCCGGAGAGGAATGTACCTCTTCTTCTCATTCGATCTTTTACTTCATCCCACAGAGCGACTCTTTGAAGAGATTTTTCGACGATCTCCTCTTTTTCAGATTTAGAGAGATGTATATTGTTTAATTTGTATCCCGCCAGTACATTATCGAAGATGCTCATGTTTAGGAAGGGGTTAGGTCTTTGGAAGACCATTCCGATCTTACGTCTTACATTCATGGCATTCATTTCAAAGATATTTTGTCCATTGAGACGAACCTCACCTTCAGTTAGGATCTCCGGGTAGAGCTCATGCATACGATTGATAGCTCTAAGTAGCGTACTTTTGCCACAACCTGAAGGCCCCATGATTGCTGTAACAGTATTCTTTTGGAGGTCTACATTGACATCCTTGACTGCTTTGTTTAGCTTGGTGTAAGAGACAGACAAATCTCTAATTTCTAATACATTATCCATAGACTTAATTTTGAATATTCCATTTTGATGCTACCACTTTTGCTGTGATGTTGGTCGCCAGTACGATAAAAAGAAGTAAGAGAGAAGAAGACCATATAAGATTGAGGAGATTTGGATCGTTGTAAAACTCCCAAATCAAGAGAGATATAGCGCTGGTCGGACGCATAATATTCCAGTTGACGCTTGAGGCACCTAAAGCAGTTACAAGCAGTGGAGCTGTTTCACCCATAACCCTGGATATAGCCAAAAGGGTTCCCGTAAAGATTCCTCCAAAAGCTGTCGGTAGTAGGACCCTAATCACGGTGGAAAAATATCCTGATCCTAATGCCACAGCGGCCTCCTTTAGTGAATCCGGCAACATTTTGAGACTTTCTTCGGTTGATCTTACAATCAAAGGGATCATCATAATCGCCAATGAAGCCCCTCCGGCAAAAGCAGAATAAGCGTGCATGGGTTTTACAATCCAGATATAAGCAACTATACCTATTACGATGGAGGGTATCCCTTGCAATAGGTCACAAAGCATAGAGACAATCTTTGCCAATTTGGAGTGCCTTTTTTCTGCCAAAAAGGTCCCAGCAGTGATGCCCAATGGCACAGCCAAAATAATTGCAATGAATACGATTAGCAGTGTACCTGTAATACCGTTGAGGATACCTCCGGGTATTAGTTCATGGTTGATTTTGGCAAACAACGCCTCTGTTGTGCTTGGCGCATTTTCAGTAAAAAGACTAAAGTTAAATTGTTTGTAACCTTTTCTGACAAGTTCGATAATGATCATCAGAAGCGGTATCATGGCTATAGTGGTACATACACATACAAGACCGAAAGCGGCCTTGCTTTTTATTATTCTGTATTTACTCATAACAGTCTTTTATCTATTAAGAATCTTGATAAAACTTTTGGCAGCAAGGTTAATGAGGGCTGTAATCAAAAAGAGTAGAAGCCCAATAGCAAAGAGGGCACTCAGTTTGATACCACCTGCTTCTCCAAACTGATTGGCAATGATACTTGCCATCGTATTTCCGGTATCAGTCAATGAAGTCGGAATATTAGATGTATTTCCAATCAGCATCGTAACTGCCATTGTCTCTCCCAAAGCTCGGCCAAATGCCAATACATAGGCTGCAAATATGCCTGAAGAGGCTTTTGGAAGAGTTACATACTTAATCACTTCCATCTGTGTTGCGCCAAGTGCATAAGCTCCCTCCTTGAGTTCTTTTGGGACCATTCCAATAAATTCACCGCTTAGTGAAGATGCATATGGTATGATCATAATTGCCAATACGATAGATGACAACAGTATACCTAAGCCTTGATCACTTACTCCGCTTGATATTAATAGGGGTCTTAAGACATAAAAACCCCACAAACCAAACACAATCGAAGGGATACCGGCCAAAAGATCTACAATGACCGAAACCGTATAACTGATTTTTGTGCGTTTGAAGTATTCCCCATTAAAAAGAGCAACAGAGAGTGAGAATGGAATACAGAATAGAAGAGCCAACACAGAGGTCATCAAGCTACCCACAATAAAAGGGAGAGCCCCAAAATTATTTGACAGAGGATCCCAGTGGGTTGATGATATAAAATGCCAAAAGCCAAACTGGCCAAAGGCTCCCATACTGCCACCGATAAGTGCATATACGATAGATGCTGTCAGAAGTATTACCAGTATAGCAGCAGAGTAAAGGAGTCCTTGAAACAGTCTGTCTTTCATTATTTTTAAGTTAAAGTTTTTTGCCATCATAGGTCATGTTTTCTACAGCCTTTCTTGCTTTTTCCAATGCTACACCTGATAGTGGAGCATAATTGATTTGTGGTGCAAGAGCTTGAGATTCATCACTAAGGATAAATTGCAACAACGCCTTTAGAGATTTAGCCTTATCGATAGATCTTCCATCATATTTCTGCTCTTTATAAACCAAGATCCATGTAAGTGTGCTGATTGGGTAAGCATCCGGATTATCAGAGTCAGTAATGAATGTGCGGGTATCTTCAGGCATATTGACATTTGCTGCTGCAGAGATACTCTTGGTGTTTACACTTATAAATCGGCCTGACTTGTTTTTCAACTGTGCCATCTTAAGATTCATAGCCATTGCATATTCAGAACCGATATAACCAATTGCTCCTTTAGTCTCAGCTATCAAACCTGCTACGCCGGCATTTCCTTTTGCAGAAACACCAACAGGGAAGTTGAGCGATTTACCTTCACCAATCTTATCTTTCCATTCTGCATTTACCTTTGACATATATTGAGAGAAAACAGCAGTACTACCGCTACCGTCTGATCTGTATACTACTGTGATGGGTGTACTTGGGAGTTTGACATCTGCATTTTCTTTGGCAATAGCGGGGTCGTCCCAAGTTTTGATAGTTCCTAAGAAGATCCCGGAAATCAAGTCTGAATCGAGCTTCAGACTGTCTACACCATCAATATTGAATGAAAGCACTACGGCACCCATGGTTGTCGGAATATGGATGGCCGGAGCCGGAAGTACGTTCATCTCTTCCTCTGACAAGAATACATCAGAAGCACCAAAATCGACAGTACGATCCTTAAGACTTCTGTAACCACCACCACTACCGATAGCTCCATATGAAACATCAGCCTTAGTTTGTTCTGTAAACTTCTTGAAGATCATCTTGTAATATGGTTCGGGGAATGTTGCACCTGCACCACTAAGATTGTTGTCCTTGCTTCCCTTGCAAGACGGTAACAGCATTAGCCCTGCCAACGCCATCACGGAAATAATTGTTTTTTTCATATTGTTACTTATCACTTAATTAAAATTGCAGTGCAATATTAGGGATAGGTTATTACCTTGATGTTTAGAGTATGTTACATTTTTGTTAAGGTGAATAATAAAGACTTTGACAGCATCTATTCTCTATTGAAAGTGAGTTATTGCAATTGCTTTTTAGCGTGTTGCATAGAAGCTATTGTAAAGGGATTTGTCTCTATTAAATGACTTAAGAGTTTCATTTTGTTCGGCTCTAAATGGTAAATTGATCTACTTCTCATAATATGGTATACACTATGACCATAGTTAGCCTCTCTTTATATATGGTATGCCACTTTGATTGCAAACAAAAAGCTTCTTAACTGTATGTTAACAATTCGTTAGCCTCATTGTAATTGCGGTCGAATACTTTTGGCGGTGTAAAATTTAACGTTTAATCAATTAACGAGAATTATGAAAAAAATGATTTCAACCTTTATGGTTCTTGCCGCATTGGGTTCCATGCAGGCACAAAATTGTGGATCAAAGGCTTGTGATAGCAAGCAGCATGGCAAAGTTATTGTACGACTATTTGGTGAGACGGGAGTAGACCTTAAGCACTATGATGGACTAAAGACCGGTATCAACCGAGCTTATTTGGGCTATCAGTACAAGTTTAATCATGATTTGTCAGCCAAGTTCCTTATGGACTTTGCCGGTGGTCACAAGAATGGCAAGTATGAAGCATTTGTCAAGAACGCTTTTCTTTCTTACACCCCGGGTCAGTTCTCCCTTTCTGCCGGTATGATTGGTACATTTCAATTTGATACACAAGAGAGCTATTGGGGACACAGATACATTGAGAAATCAATCATGGATAAAGAGAAGATGGGATCTTCCGCAGACTTGGGTATCAAGGCATCCTATATGTTTAATGACTTCTTAAAGGGAAATGTTGCCATTATTAATGGTTTGGGATACAAGAATGTAACTACATCCAAATATATGAAGTACGCTTTAGGCTTCAATATTACCCCGACATCCAATCTGATACTAAAGGTATATGGAGACTATAGAGATCGCAATGAGGCCGAGTTTAAAGACAGCAAAGATCCTGTAAAGCTCAAAGGTCAATTCACAGCATCTGTCTTTGCGGGTTATAAAGCCAATTCGTTGACTGTAGGTTTGGAATATGATCGTCAGAACAATCACCATTATGTAGATGGGGCAGATATGAATGCTGTTTCAGGCTATGCCAACTACAAGTTTAATCCTAAATGGAGTGTCTTTGGTAGAGTTGATTACACTTCACTTGATGAAAGCAAAAAAGTCTACGCTCTTGGCGGTGTACAATTTAATCCTATAAAAGCAATCAGCCTCTCTTCAAATCTAAGATACACATCAATCAAAGACGGGGATGATGATCTTGGACTTTTCATCAATGTTGATGTCAATATCTAATCATTATTCATTACCACTACTGACGACTTTAGGATAGATTAATAGAACTATATAAAAAAGAAAATCTCATAATTTATCTGCCATGGATGAAGTAATTGATTTACTTTGTCCATGGCTTTTTTATACCAGAAGTGAAGATCACTTTATGCAACAGTCTCCGGAAGCTGTTTTGACCATAATGAATAGCCTAAAGCAAGGAACTCTAATTATATCTTTTTGAGCTGATCTTCGTAGGCAAGCATTTCATCTCTTAGATCGGCAGCTTCGGCAAAGTCAAGGTCTTTGGCTGCTTTGAGCATTTTTGTGCGAGTAGCTTCAATCAGATCTTTTAGTTTGTCAGCACTAAGCTCTTGTATAATTGGATTGGTTGAAACCTTGTGTTGCTCCTCGATATATGCCTTGCGACCCTTCTTGTCCGTGATCTCAAGCTCGGAATCACTGAGGATTGATTTTGCATTCTTGACAATCTGTTTGGGTGTAATGCCATTAGCTTTGTTGTAATCGTCCTGTTTTTTCCTTCTGCGGGCTGTCTCCTCCATGGTAAGGCGCATCGAATCCGTTATCTTATCGGCATAAAAGATAACTTTTCCTTCAAGGTGTCTGGCAGCACGTCCGGCTGTTTGAGTCAGAGCTCTGTGTGATCTTAAGAATCCCTCTTTGTCAGCATCAAGAATGGCTACAAGAGAGACCTCCGGCAAATCCAATCCTTCTCTCAAAAGATTGACACCTATCAAAATATCATATACCCCACTTCTGAGATCATCCATAATTCTGACACGCTCCAAAGTATCGACATCCGAATGGATATAGGCAGCCTTGAAGTTATGATCGATCAGATAGTCTGACAACTCTTCTGCCATCCTTTTGGTAAGTGTTGTAATGAGTACACGTTGATTCTTCTCTATTCTCAGATTGATTTCCTCTTCCAAATCATCAATCTGGTTGTCAATAGGTCTGACTTCTATAATCGGGTCAAGAAGGCCGGTAGGTCTAATTACTTGCTCCACAACAACACCTTCAGCTCGTTGTAGCTCGTAGTCGGCCGGTGTGGCGCTCACATATATTGTTTGAGGTGTAAGTTGAATAAATTCTTCATACTTAAGAGGTCTGTTGTCCATTGCTGCAGGAAGCCTAAACCCATAAGAGACTAAATTCTCTTTACGGGCACGATCTCCTCCATACATGGCATGAATCTGGGGAATAGTGACGTGGCTTTCGTCAATTACAAGAAGGTAGTCATCCGGAAAGTAGTCTAAAAGACAGAATGGTCTTTGTCCCGCACTTCTTCCATCAAAGTACCTCGAATAGTTTTCAATTCCTGAGCAATAGCCCAATTCTCTTATCATCTCCAAATCATATGTTACCCTTTCGTACAATCTTTTGGCTTCAAAAGGCTTGCCCTCCTCTTCAAAGAATCGGCACTGCTCGCCAAGATCGACATCAATTTGGCTTACAGCTCGATTGACCTGTTCTTTGGTAGTAACGAAAAGATTGGCAGGATATATATTTAATTGGTCTATGGGCCCATATTCCTGACCGGTCACGGGGTTGAATGTGGCAATTCTCTCCACTTCATCATCCCATAGAGATACTCTGTATGCAACGCCATCATATCCTTCGACAGCCGGGAATATGTCGATAGTATCTCCTCTTACTCGGAAATTGCCACTATTAAACTCTACCTTATTATTGATGTAATAGCTCTCTACCAACTTCCTCATAAGGACTGCTCTCTCTAAGCGATCGCCCACATTGATATGGATCATCTTCTCTTCGAAAGCCTTAGGGTCTGCCATACCATAGAGACAACTGACCGATGAGACGACAATAACATCTCGCCTTCCGGACAATAGTGCCGCTGTGGTACGAAGTCTAAGTTTCTCGATTTCTGCATTGATCATCATATCTTTTTCGATGTAAGTATCGGTAGTTGGCAGATATGCTTCCGGTTGATAATAATCATAATATGATACAAAATACTCTACTGCATTATCAGGGAAGAATGCTTTAAACTCTGCATAAAGTTGTGCAGCGAGAGTCTTATTATGACTTAATACAAGGGTTGGCTTATTTACCTTATTGATAACATTGGCAATGGTAAAGGTCTTACCGGATCCGGTTACTCCTAACAATACTTGAGCATTGTCACCTCTGGAGACTCCTTCAGCTAATTCTTTGATTGCTTCCGGCTGATCTCCGGTTGGCTGATATGATGATGTTAATTGAAAATCCATATAAAATAACTTATCAAAAGGTCATTTATTATTAACTACGGCTTAAAGAGGATCTACATCAAAATAGATTCTGCACCTCTTTGAATCGGGATATCTAAGTTTTATTTCTTGTATCACTCTTCCAAAAGCAGTCCTCTCTTCACTATATTGATTTGCTTTTCTTCTTACTACAATTTCTCGAATATACATGAGCTCTACCCTCTCTATGCTCGGTATTCGCATATCGATCGTAACTTGTGGCATATATGATCTCAACATATTGGTCATTAGTCCCGCTGTCCTATGAGTTATCATTTTATCCTTACACTTGATTATAATGATGGTCATCCGTGTAAATGGAGGAAACTCACAGAGATTGCGCTCTTCAAGTTGCCCCATAATAAATTCATTGTAGTCTCCACTTTTAAGTTCATCGATAAAGGGATGCTGCGGGTCTTTGGTTTGTAGGACAATCTTGGCTTTGACTCCTCCTGTTTTTGCTTGTCTATGTGTTCTTAGGGCAAGTTGATAAAGCAGTTGGTATGCTCTTTCATGTGCTCTAAAGTCGGGAAAAGCCAAGATATTGTCCAACCTCATTACACCTATAAGGCTAATATTGTCCCATATAGGCATACCGGCAATTATTTGAGTGCCGACCAAAATGTCCACTTCACCCATATCTATCTGAAACATAATATCCTCCATTTTTTTCTTGCTTTGGAGAATATCGGCATCTATCCTGACGACCTTAGCCTTTGGAAAGAGTTGTGATATTTCCTCTTCCACTCTTTCTGATCCGAAATCAAAGGGTGTCAAGGTATGTTCTGGGTTGTGGCATTGCGGGCAAATCTTGGGTACACTCATAGTATATCCACAGTAGTGGCACATCATCAGATTTGTTCCTTTGTGATAAGTCAGACTTACCGAGCAGTGTGGACAACTAATGCGTGTATTGCAAGATTTACATTTTATGTAGGGAGAATATCCTCTTCTGTTTTGAATTAGAAGGATTCTTTCATGACGGTCCAATGCATCCTTTATATCTTGCTCCAGTTGTGGAGAGACGAGGTTATCTGATTGAAGTCTCTTTTGACGGTATAGTTTGTCTAAGTCTATAACCTCTATTGGAGGCATCTCAACCCTTTCCGGAATATAAGGGACAATGCTTTTCCATTTATCTGTATTTAAGTTATAAAGGGTCTCTGCTGATGGTGTCTCAGAAGCAATCAATGCATGTGCCCCTTTTATTTGGGCCAAGCATATGGCTGCATCTCTCGTATGATACCTTGGTGCGGGATCTTGCTGCTTCATTCCATAGTCTTGATCTTGGTCCACTATGATAAGTCCCGGATTATTGAGAGGTAAGAAAAGAGAAGATCTTGCACCTACAAGGATAAGTGGAGCTTCTGTTTGGATAAGTTCTTGCCACAGAGAAAGCTTCTTACCTTCGCTAAGTCTTGAATTATAAACTCTAAGATATGAATGAAACTTTTGTTTTAGCTTACCTATAAGGTCATTGTCACTATATGGGCGATTGGCCTCAGGTGTAATACAAAGGACCTGTTTGCCACAGCTGAGCTCTCGATGAATAAGATCGATGATTATTTCCTCTTTTTCTTCGATATTCTGTTTGTACAAAACACTGCACAGACCCGTAATGGGAGCTATATCCTTGTTGTCTGTATATGGTTGAAGAGGTTGGTAGATATGTGTCTTCTCGATCTCAGGTTGAGGAGTTCGATAGAGGTCTTCAAGCACTCCTTTTTTTAGTAAAGCATTCATTGCTCCACGCAAAGATGTGTTTTGATTGCATATTAGATCAACGCTTAAGTAGCTGTTAAGATCCAACTCCTTAAGGAAGATATGCTCCATAATTTTTTCTATCAACTCCACCTGTCTGGGAGCTCTTTTAAGATCATTCAAAAGGGAGTTAAGTGAAGAATCGCTTTCATTGAATGGCGCAGCTATGCGGACAACTCTCTCTTTAGGGAGTTTCTTAATTCTTGATGAGATATCCTCTTTCAGTTTGATGGCACCATAGGAGATAAGGTGTGTAAAAGCACTTATTGCAGGACGATTGAGTTTCTTCTGAATTGCATCCAAAGAGAGTGAGGCCTTTTTTTCTGAAGTTAGTATGGATATGATTTGCAGCTCAAGGTCATTCAATGCAATTTCTTCTACAAACTCTTCATTATATATTACCTCTGTCCTACTCTCCGGTAGAAGTGCCGCCGGAAGTGCTGCTCTTAATACCTCTCCAAGGGTACACATATAATAGGTGGCCAACCAATTCCAAAATGCAATATCACTTAGAGAGACAATAGGTCGTTCGTCAGGTAGTAGTAAGACCTCTTTGATATCTTTTATTGAGGTCGGACAATCTTGACTTATTCCGGTCACAATACCGGTGTAGAAGCGTTTTGCTCCAAAAGAAACAACAGCACGCATCCCTACCTGGATCTTTTCGCTAAGATCTTGGGGAATGCCATAATGAAAAGCTCCATCTACAGCCAACGGGATAGCTATGGTGGCAAAACGATGATTCACTTTAACCCTTCCTTCCTAATATGGATATATCAATCAATACCTTGTGACAACTCACCAAAAAGAGGATCTACACCTTCAAGGTCAGCATAAACTGTGAGCATCTCATGGGTGACCGGATGCTCAAACCGAAGTTTGTAGGCTAAAAGAGAGATACCTCCATCTTTGTTGGATCTTTTGGCTCCATACTTTAGATCACCTTTGATAATGCAGCCCATATTGGCAAGTTGACATCTGATCTGATGATGACGTCCGGTATGAAGATCAACTTCCAATAGGTGGTAGTTGCGTCCTTTTGCCAACAATCGATAGCTTAGTTTTGCCTCCTTGGCTTTTTTTGAGCCGGGTTGTACAACGTAGCTTTTATTCTGTTTCTCATTCTTAAGTAAGAAATCAGTGAGTGTATCTGATGGCTTAGGTGGTAGTTTTTCTACAATGGCACGATAAGTCTTTTCGAGCTTGCCATCTTTGATCATCTTATTGACCCGAGAGAGAGCCTTGGAGGTCTTGGCAAAGATGACTAAGCCGGCCACAGGACGATCTAATCGGTGAGTAAGTCCCAAGAAAACATTACCGGGCTTATTGTATTTGACTTTGAGATAACGTTTTAGAGTATCTACAAGCGGTTCATCTCCGGTCTTATCTCCTTGTACAATTTCTCCAACAGCTTTAGACACTATTAGAAGGTGATTATCTTCGTAAACGACTTTCATATATTCTATTGTTTATTGATCCCAAATAGAGCTTAAGCAAGAGGTCTCGTTTATGGGATTATCAAAGATACATCAATGAGATGAATAATCCTTCGGATACCAATGTTCTCGACAGGATGAGATAAAAAAGGCCGTCATTCGAAACTTTGTTACATCAAAGATCGAATGACGGCCTCCCCAAAAAACGGCTTCTTATGAATTAGCAGTTCATACCGCCACAAACATGTATAACTTGTCCGGTAACATAAGAAGATAGATCACTTGCAAGGAAGGTCGCAACATTTGCAACATCTTCGGGTGTGCCACCTCTTCTAAGTGGAATCTGCTGTGCCCATTGCTTCTTGACATCTTCAGGTAGCTGGTTGGTCATATCTGTGATGATAAAGCCCGGAGCAATAGCATTGGCACGAATATTACGACTACCAAGTTCTTTTGCAATACTCTTGGCAAGACCAATCATACCTGCTTTTGAAGCAGAATAGTTGGTTTGACCAGCATTGCCGGATACACCCACTACAGAAGCCATATTGATAATGCTTCCAAATTTTTGACGAAGCATCACAGGTGTACAAGCATGGATCAAATTAAATGCAGATTTAAGATTGACATTGATTACAGCATCCCATTGCTGCTCTGACATTCTCATCATCAGACCATCTCTTGTGATACCTGCATTGTTGACAAGGATATCGATACGACCAAAATCTTTTACAGCCTCTTCCACAAGTTTGTGTGCGGCTTCAAAATCTGCTGCATTAGAAGCATATGCTTTGGCCTTGACATTCATGCCCTCAAGCTCCTTGACAAATGCTTCAACCGAATCATCAATATTGAGGTCACTAATAATAATATTAGCCCCTTCTGTAGCAAACTTACGTGCGATAGCTTTTCCAATGCCACGTCCGGCACCCGTGATCAGTGCCACTTTTCCTTCAAGTAATTTCATTATATATCTCTAATTAAATTTAATGATCTCTTCGTTTAGGTCTAAGCCCGTTGAATAACATGCTCTCCACTGTATATCTAAACTGGTCAAAATCATCTCCTATTGATGTTTTGATCTTGCCAACAAGATAAGGAACCTCCATACCTTTGAGAGAACCCAACAAAATAGTGGCTGCAATATGTGTGCTCGGAACATGAAAGTAACCGGCACGCACACCTTCATCAAGAATAATCTTGAGCATCTTGTGTTCTTCTTTGTCAAGACTTTGTCGAGCCTTCTCAACTCGACTAATATCTTTAAAAAACTCAGCCTTAAGAGAACCATTGCGATGAACAATCTCCTTCATGGTTTCAAGATGAGTGTATATAAAATGCATCAGTTTATTCTCAGGTCGAAGCTTGGATGTCTGAGCCTGCTTTAGATTTGTAAGCATGCATTGAAGTTCTTTCTCGATAACGGCAGTTATGATATCGCCTTTGTTACGGAAATAGGTATAAATCGTACGTCGCCCTTTCTGCGACTTATCTGCTATATCATTAACAGTAGTGTTCGTTATACCGATCTTGGCAAATAACTGACGAGCTACGTCTATCAATAAATCTTTTGTTCTTGATGCTGCATTGCTTGACATATGTATATACCCTTTCTTCTGCACAAATATACAATAATCGTGCGAAAAATTGACTATATCCATGCTTCACAAGAGGTTTGGTCTTATGTCTATATCTATTTCCCTTCCAAAGATTCGATCCTCAACTGGTTCTACACGACTTCAGTCAAGGTATAAAGGAGGAATGTGAGTATGTTTCTTTATACTAATATCAAGATTATTTAGATAAATAATGTAAATACAATTTAGCCGTTTTTACTATCTAAAAAGGGCGTTTTTGAGGTTCATAAAGGCCATTTTTCTTACAAAAACCCAATGGAGGAAAATTAATTAGCATGGCGATATGTTAAATTATATATAAGGCTCTTCATAATCTATCTTTTGCCGACTTAAAAACATCTTTCAGGCTGCCTTTTTTGGAAGGTCGCGCGACTTGCAATCCATTCTCGCGCGACTTTGAAAGTAACCTCGCGCGAGGTTGCACTTGAACTCGCGCGACTTCGCATGTCAAGGTCGCGCGACAACGGATCGAAAGTCGCGCGNAAAGTCGCGCGAGAATAGATTGCTTCTCGCGCGACTTTATTTGTTAAAATAGTGCATAAAAAAGCCCGTTTCGTACTATAAAAACGGGCAAAGTCGGTAAGAAGGTCAGGTAACCCTAACCCTCGAATTTGTGATTTTGAGGTTGAATAAGTGTTGTTTGAGTAGCTTTTTGAGTATCAATCGAGATAACAGTATTTAACAAACATAGGTGCTTCAAAACGAGCTTCGCAGCCCATGTAAAAAGACTATTCGTAAGAATAAATCTGTCCCAGCTGATAAGAGATATTCTGCCCTCTTGGAGGAGCCATCCACCAAGAGAGATAATCGTCAAAAGTATGGTAAGAAATATGCCTATATCCATGGAACTTATTCTTTATGATTGACTAAGATACTAAAAAAGATACTCTTTGTCAATGATACCAAGATGGGAAGTTGATTACTAAAACCTTATTGTAATGATAAAGAACTTATAGCTATAAAGTTGTTTAGCATGTGTAGAGCTATCGAATATACCAATCCATATCTTATTCTAAAATAGGCCAAACACATTCCTAAAAATAGGAATGGAAAGAATTGAAAAATATAAGGTATAATCATCATTGGTTGAAAGTCGATATTTCCAAGATGAGCTAATGCAAAAAGAAACGAACAAAAAACTACCCATGCGCCTTTATGTCTATAAAAGCCTTTTAGATTATGTCTTGTTGCAAGGAACATCATTGTAGCAATAGCTATTGAAGATGATATCAATATCGCAATGCTTAGGAAGTTTGGATTCTTCCCCAACATAAATAGTCCCAGGGTGTAAATTGACATAATAAATACTGAAACAAATACTGTAACCGGGGTTATTTTCAATGAAAATCTAAATCCAAATTCTTCAATTATGGGGCCAATCAGCACGGCAAAAATGATTAATTCCCAACTTTTGGCAATTGATTCTTCTACTTTATTTAGTTGATCGATATTGTTAGTGGTTCCTAAGACCTCGGCTATAGTTGTTGCCATTAGATTAGCAACAGATGAAAAACATGCATTGACAATCATTCCGAGCAGTATAGCCATGATGGCTTCAATACATATAAGTTTGTAATTGTAATGTCCGCATGTTCTTTGTGGCTTCATCACCGGACCGGAAGAGGGATTAAAAATAAAGCGCAATAGGTTGTTCCAAGCTTGTCTAAGAAGCATAATAAAAATGTATTTGCACGTTAAACATGATGCTACATCAATCGACATCTGAAGATGCAACAATTCATCAAGGTATTGTTTGGCATTATTTGTATTTGTTTCGGTTATAAAAGTACACACAACTATTCGACAAATACAAAATTATTTCCAAGGCAAATGTAATTCATTTTGGTAATATAGAACGTTTACTAAGCATCGTTTGATGCAGTATTTCCAATCTTTAGGCATTTATTAGTCAGACTTTAGACGTTAAATGTATATCTTAGCATCAAATTAAGTAACTTTTTATGAAGAGAAATAAAAGATCTTTGGTAGTTGGGCTCGGACTTAGCCTATCTACAGTAGGCATGGGATTAACAACGGCATCCTATGCTTCTAAAATAGACAATAACTCACTTGACCTCAATATGGGAGAAATTTCATCACATCAAATCGGTAGCAATCCATTACAATCTTCCGGTTCAGAGCTTGATCGCCTGTATCAAGAAGTAATCAGTGCTATTCGTTTTCAAAAACCACAAGAGGCTCTTCAGTCTTGTAAAAAACTGATTGACAAATCATTGAAGGATAAAAACTTTCCATATTACATTGAATCTCTTTTGACCCAATACAATATTGAGGAGGCTCTCGATTATGAATCGGATATCGCCACTCTTATTTCCAAGCTCAATGAGATTTCATCCTACAAGTGGTTGACTACAGCAGACAAAACAATATTAGATCTTGTGATGTGCCAACTTTATCAGCATAATTCCGGCAGATTGGTTTCCGAGCGGGAGGTTGCTTCTGAAATAGCGATTGGTACCTACGTCCCAACATGGAGCTATCGTCAGTTTTTGTCTGTTGAGACCCAACTTCTGGCAAGAGCTTTGAATCACATCTCCTCTTTACAGAGCTCTACAGCAAAAGAATATTACCCTCTTCTTCGTATTCAAGAGTCTGATAAAGTCGTCATCAGAGCTATGGAGAAGGATCAAAAAGAGGTAGATAATGAATCTATTCAAGAGCTTGTACTTCAAAAGGTCCAAGAATTTGTTTCTTATGAAATGGACTCAGATACAATGGTGGATGTACCGGAAGGTCATTTGAATGGATATGATTATCTAAGACATGCTGTCATGAAGGCATCTGAACAAATCGATTCAAAAGAAAATAAATGCTATGCAGATTATATACTTCTTACTATAGACAAAGGAACAAATAGAGTTGACGTAACTGAGTATTTATCTAAGCTAAAAGATCTCATAACCCGAGTGAAGGGATGTAATCTTAGTGCAACACTCCTTGAAGACTATATTGAGACCTACAGGAGTTATGAGGAACCAGATACTGATCAGAAGAAGAAGGTTGGCTCGACTGTTAAAGTTCCTTACAACGAAGAGAACCTCAAGTTTGCATTGGAAGTCCTTCATGCATTTAAGACTGAGGAGTCTTATGGCTATAAAAAGTCTCTTGGAGTCGTTTATTCGATTATTCAACCCTATTTTTCTGCCAGCATCAATGTCAGATTTGCCCTCAATACTCCTATAATCGTAGATTTTAGTGAGTTTTATCCCTCTATGTTTGAAAGTCTTCACATAAAGATTGAGCAATTAGAAAACAATATCAATCAGAGAGACACCAAAGTTATTAGAGAAGTGATGAATAGAAACTTCCCCGTCTCACAAGTTCAAAAGAGAGGAGATAAATACATTCTTGACTTGATGCAATCCCTCCCTTCCGGTGTTTATCGTCTTACATTGAAGGCTGAAGTAAAGCCACAAACTCCGGAAGCCGGACACTTTACGTGCCAGGCAGCCAGCAGCAAATTTGTAGTATCTAATCTTCTACCGATTATTTTGCCCTATGGAAAAGGAGCAGAGGATATAAGAGTGGTCGACCTGACAACGGGTCATCCAATACCCAAAGTAACTGCTACCCTTAGTAAGCAGATCTGGGACCGACAAAACGAACGCTATATTGTTGAACCTGTACAAGAGGAAGTATCTGACAAAGAAGGCCTTATTAGTCTTAATGATAAGACTTTTAATGATAATGCCTCCTATTATGTCAGCTGTCGCACAAAGAATGATCAACCGATGGATTTTGTACCTCTTTTCAACTATGGCCGCTTCAATTCATACGACAACAATCTTGAAAGAACGCAAGATCTCCTTTATATTTACACTGATCGATCAAGCTACAGACCAGGTCAAAAGGTGAAGTTTTCGGGATTTGCCTATCGAATAGGATATTTGCAAAAGGATGGACAAATCCTACCTGATAAGACTGTAACGATTCGTCTCAAAGATGTCAATAATGACGAGGTCGAGAAGATTGAGGTTACAACTGATCAACGAGGTAATTTTGAGGGAGAGTTTACCCTGCCTCAAAAAACTCTTACCGGTGAGTTTACGATTGTCTCAGACAGATCTGAGTGTTCTTTCTATGTGGAAGAGTATAAGCGACCAACATTCGATATCAAGCTTCGTAAACCAGAAGGCATTTTCCGGTTTGGAGATAAGATACAAATCAATGGCTCTGCTCAGCAATACAGTGGAGTTCCCTTGATGGGAGCAAAGGTCTCTTGGATTACAGAGGTAACGAGTATCAACCCCTATTGGTGGCAAATGGATTATCGGCATCCGACTGTCATTGACCAAGGGTTTGCAATATGTGGCAATGATGGCAAGTTTGATCTTCCAATCAAACTTACACTTCCGGATAATCTTAATCGTTTGCACGAAAACAACCCACAAACAGCTTTTGTATTCACTACACAGGTTACTGTTACATCATCCAATGGCGAGACCCATACGGATGAATCTATTATTGTAGTAGGAACGCCCAAATGTAGGATCACTCCCCTCTTTGGAACAACCAATGTAGAAGCTCTCAATCAAGACAATAATGAGAATGATGTATCATATCTCAATAAGTCTGATCTCACAATAGAGCAAGGACTTAACCAAATATTTAAGTTTAAGGTCGATTCACCTTTCGGCAATTTGCCCCAAATCAAACACCTTACATTTGAGCTGTTGACAGCTGATGGAAGTTTGATTGACTCTTACCAAATTGACCAAAGTAAAAAGGCAGTTGGTGGTGAAAAGTTCTCTATCAAAAAGTTGAAAGATGGTACATACAAATACCATGTTGAAGTGGAAACGACAGAAGGCATGAAGGCCGATTCAGATGGAGAGGTTGTCATCTATTCTGATAAGACTCAGACTCTCTCAACAAGCAATATGCTAACTATCTTTAAGCTGGATGACACATACGGGAATGGTCATCACCCATCATTCTTAGTGGGAACAAAACTTGAGAATGCAGATCTGTTTTATGATGTAATAGGTAACAACAATCTACTTCTTCGCAAACATATAGTACTCAAAAAGGGGAAATTGTCCAGAATTGATATTTCGGACAAGCTTCTTACGTTACCCAAGTATGGACTGCGTATATATATGGTAAGAGATGGTAGGCTATATTCTTCATGGAATGATCTTTGTTTAAGAGAGGAAATCAAAGAACTTCAAATCAAACAAAAAAGCTTTAGAACACTTTTGGAAACCGGCAAAGAGGAGACATGGAGTTTCGTTGTTACGGACAAAAATGGCAATCCGATTAAAGATGCTTCGGTAGCAGCCTTTATGTTTGACGCCTCACTTTTGGCCCTTCATCCATATAGTCTTCCCAATATGACATGGAAGATTCCATATCGCTTACCTGTCATGTCTGCATCAGTAAGCAATAATGAAATATACAATTGGATATCGCCATATTTCCGGGCTCCTCAGATAAATATACCTCGTCGGGTTGGATATAACATTTCTTCCGGGCAAATCCTTATACATCCGAAGTTTAATAATCGAACTATGTTGACCAGCAATATCCTTGCAGATGAAATGAATGCTGTTCCAACTAAACAGGACAAAGGGTTTGATGATTTGTCGGCTTCAAAAGGTATTCCCAATAAATCAAAACCTCAGATTAGGAGCAATTTTGCTGAAACAGCTTTCTTTTACCCTACATTGACAACAGATGCTGAAGGTATTTGTACTTGGTCTTTCAGACTGCCTGATGCGATGACATCTTGGAAACTGTATATGATCGGGCACAATGATGCTTTGGATTTTACGGAAAAGAGCTATGACGTAAAGACTGTCAAGCAATTTATGGTCATGTCTAATATGCCAAGATTTGTCCGTATGGGCGATGATGGAATGGTTTCAGCCTCGATTTATAATATGTCGGACAACAGTGTTTCTCCTATTGTAAGTTTAGAATTATTCGATCCTGAAACAGGACAGGTTCTTCACAAAGAGAATAGGGAGATACGTGTTGAGGCCAAAGCGAGTGCATCTGTTACATTCCCTCTCAAGGCACAAAGTGATCTTAAAATGATCGGAGTTCGCATTGTTGCTGATTCAAGACTCTTCAGCGATGGAGAAGAAAAAATCCTTCCACAGCTGAGCAACATTGAGCCGGCACATACATCGATACCCGTGATGCTGCTTCCAAATGAGAGTAAAGAGATTGATTTATATGACTATCTGCCCAAAAATCTTCCGAATGATACACGAATAACAATTCATAAAGATGGCAGTATTCTGTGGCCAATTCTTAGGACATTACCCTCTATCACTTCTCCTCACAATGATGCTATCAGCATATCTTCGGCTATTTATGCGTCAAGGATTGCTAACTTTATCACTCAGAATCCAAAATTTGGCGCAATTAAGGATAAGATACTCCAATCAAATCCTGATGTGAAGTCTACCCTACGCACACAGCCTGAGGTATATGATATGATTGATAGTGAGATGCCGTGGATCAAACAAGCCGAGTTGGAAGAAGCTAATGCCAAAGAGGTATTGAATATGCTCAAAGGTGTGGGAGCTACCTTGCAGATGGAGGATATGATGGCACAGTTGAAGCAACTTCAGAACGAGGATGGAGGATATAGTTGGATGCCCGCCATGAAGAGCAATTACTATGCTTCTGAATATGTGGCTCTTCTATTTACAAGGCTCAATAATATGCTTCATGATACCTATCAGATAGACGATGTATTGGCATATCTTAAACGAGAGAATACAAATATGCTGGATGATATTATGAAGCTTCCTGAAGCTAAAAGATATCTTCCACAAAACTTTGTACGCTATGCTTATATTCTTGCTTTGCAGAGTGAGTCTCCTAAAAAGGACGGCAATCCGGTATTGGATTACACTTTGAAGTATCTGTTCTCAAAGATGAATAAGCATCAACTGACTCTTGACCAACTCCCCGAAGCTGCCGTGATAGCAAATAGATTTGGTAAGTTTGATCTTGCTCAAGATGCAGTCGAATCATTAAGGCAACATTTAACTTACAAAGATGGACAAGGAGCTTTCTTTGCCATGAAGATGGTTAATCCTTATTGGTGTGATACCAGATATCCACTTCATATTGCCTCTATGGAAGCATTTAGTGAAATTCTCAAAGACGGGGATAAAAAGACCGAATTGATCAACCGAATGAAGCAATGGCTCATCAGTCAGAAGAGAGTTCAGACTTGGCCGTCTACACCAGCCACATCAGATATTGTCTACGGCTTGTTTATGAATACCAATAAGGGGCATCATTTGTCTGACATCATAGATTCCATGCTCGTAAATATGATTCCTTCCACTCAAGAGAAAAATCTTCCTCAAAATGGAAAGATTAAGATTCAAAATAACTCTGATGGTATTCTTTGGGGAGCTGTGTATGTCGATTATAAGCGTGTAATGGGGCAAGAGAAAAAGGCAAAGATTGCATCCGATCAACCTATGGTCTTAAGTGAACAAGCCTATCGGGTAGTCATCGAAAACGGACAAGAAAAACTTAAGCCCATAAAAGAGGGAGAGGCTCTTAAGATTGGAGATGAGATAAGGACTATGTATCAAGTTAAGATCGATCGAGCAATGGATTTTATTGTTCTAAATAGCAGAAGAAGTGCAGCAACTGAGCCCATGGGGGTACTTACAGGATATAGATACGGAGGAGGTACATGGTATTATTTTGAAGCCAAAGATGTTCAAACTAATTTCTTCTTTGATGCTCTTCAGAGAGGAAGATATCAAGTGGAGTTTTCTCAACGAATTGTAAGAGAAGGTATTTATCATAGCGGCAAATCCATCTTAAGATCTGCTTATAGCCGTGATTTCTCTACCGAACTTCCAGGACAAGATATTATCGTAAAATAATGTATATCATTTATTTGTCATAACAAACTAAGAAGCTGTTTTAGATTTAGTGTCTAACCCGAAAGCATAACGTGCGATCAATGCAACTGTGGTTAGACACTAAAACAAAATGTTTTTAGTGAACTTTAGTTGTCAAGACAGCTTTTATTCTCTTCACTTTCATGAAAATTAGAAGGACTTTTGGAATATATTATTTTGCCTTAGTTTGCCTTTGGCTGTCGGCTTGTCACCAAAAGGCTGCTGACAATATTGGTAAGCCCTCATCTAATGTGAAATTGGTTGGTAAAGAACCCAATAGGTATAAGACAACCTTGTACTTTGCCGGTGATATTATGATGCATTTACCACAGCAAAAAGCTGCTATACAATCTAATGGAACATATAATTTTGACTCATGTTTTAGCCTAATCAAACCTTATATTGATAAGGCAGACATTGCTATTGCCAACCTTGAGACAACTTTTGGAGGAAAACCTTATAGCGGATATCCTATGTTTAGCTCTCCTGACACCCTCGCATACTCACTAAAAAGAGCTGGATTTGATGTCTTAACAACGGCAAATAATCATTGTGCTGACCGTGGTTCGAAAGGGATAGTAAGAACTTTAAATGTACTGGATCAAGTAGGAATCAGGCATACAGGATCTTTTAGAAATAACAGAGAGAGAGGTAGATTGTCTCCACTTATAATATGCAGCAACGGTATCAATATTGCTCTCTTGTCTTACACATACGGGACTAATGGGATGCCTGTAAAGCCCCCGACTGAAGTCAATATGATTGATTCGACCATGTTATCCGATGTAAGGAGTGCAAGAGCAAATAAAAAAGTGGATTGTGTCATTATATATTTGCATTGGGGTATTGAATATCAATCGCATTCCAATTATCAACAAAGATACTTGGCAAAGCAATTGGCCGATGCCGGAGCAGATATAATAGTTGGCAGTCATCCTCATGTGGTACAAGAATCAGACGTGATAACTAATGATAAAGGTAAAAATACACTGGTATTTTATTCTCTCGGCAATTATATCAGCAATCAATCGTCCAATCTTTGTACTACCGGAGGATTGTCTATTCTCGTTACGCTGACTAAAGAAAAAGAACGAGGTACCAATATTTGTAATTTGAAATATATTCATACATGGGTAAACAGGCACGATGATGAAGGGGCAATGAAGTTTGTTGTTGTACCATTGGATGGCAATTTTCAAATCGGGAAAGATCATCAAAACTATGGGGCAATGAAAGCTTATCTGCATTATTCCAAAACTATTCCTTTGGCAAAGATCTAATAAGCTGTTCTATACCTCTACCCTGAGAACAATCTCTATTCATGGAGTTCCCTTGCAAAACCTTAAATTGATTGAGCAAACAGATAGCAAATAGCTACACAGATATTACCTTTTCCAAAATATTATCAGACAAGTTTTGACATCTTCTTATTACCTTTGTGAAGATTATCATTTAATAAACTATTATGGAAAGCAAGAAAGCAGAACAATTCTTTCACTGTAAACCGGACAACTGGAATTGCTGTCAGGCTGTAATGAAAGCATATCAGGATAAGACAAACTTGACTGATCAAGAGATAGAAAAGATGTATAGACCTTGTGGAGGTGGACGAGCTGAGGGAGGGCTTTGTGGAGCCTTGTATGCAGCTGAAGAGCTTATGAAAGCACACAATATGCCATCGGTCATTGACGAATTTGAAAAAGAGGCCGGAGGCACAACTTGCAAAGTTCTCAAAGGGGAAGAGAAGTTTCCTTGCTTAGAATGTGTTAGATTGGCAGAAAAGTTGGTAGCTCAACGCTTTGAGAATAAGTAATAATAGGTATACTCACGAATTTGCTAAGAGTGAAGCCGGGATTTATTGTCGATGTTTTCTTTTTCTAAGGCAATAAACCTCGGCTTTTTTTGTACCTTCCCATACAACTTCTTAAAAAATAACTTGAATAATTCAGATGAATAATAAACTATACTTCTCTATTAGTGAAGTGGCAAAAATGCTCGATGAATCCATTGCTACATTAAGACATTGGGAGCAAGAATTCCCCTCTCTTCGACCTAAAAGATCCAAAGGAGGGACAAGGCGATATAGTAGAGACAATATAGAGAAGATTCGTTGTATCAAAACTTTACTTAGAGAGAGAGGTCTTACAATAAAGGGGGCAAGACAAGAGATTGAAGAGAATACTTTTGAAATCAATAATAGAATGGAAGCAATCAAAAAGCTTCGCCAAATTAGAGAAGAGTTGCAAACAATCAAAGATGCACTCGACAAAACAAAAAGAGATAGCATACGTACTGAAATATCTAAATCATTGGATGCCGCAGGAATGTTGGATTAGAATAGAACCGGTAGCAAAGTCGTGAGACTCACAATTTATCTTTTCTTCTTAAACGAAATCAGTAATTATTTCTCAAAAAGCGTCCATTCATTATCTTTGCACATTATTTTAATTGTTTCCTTTTTAACCCAATATGTCGATAGAAAAAGGTTAGTTGCATGGAGATATTTTGAGTTGACTTTGTTGTCCAACAAGAGAAAATACTGCTCATGCGATTGCAGTTGAGACTGAACTAACCAAAATACCCAAGTGACATGTCCGGGGTAATGTAAAAATCACAATCTCTATGTCGCAGATTAGAGACATCAATGAAGTCGGTGAATTTTTAGCAAGCTATGCTGCACACATGATGGGTAGCGGTGTCCACACATCACGTATCGTTAGATGTACCAAACGAATTGGATCTTCGCTTGGATATAAAGTGAGAATGAATGTTTTTCAGAAATCACTTGTCATTTATGTAGTTAACTTAGAGAATATAGATGATCATTTTACAAGAGTCATAGATATTCCAAGTCAACCAATTAGTTTTGAGCACAATTCTGAATTGAGTGCTTTGAGTTGGAAGGCATATGATGAGCATTTATCTTTAGACGAAATCAAGAATGAATATCAAACCATAGTATCAACTTATTCGGTAAAGCCGACAGCAATCTTATTCTTGGCAAGTATAG
Source organism: Falsiporphyromonas endometrii (assembly GCF_042654485.1). NCBI lineage: Bacteria > Pseudomonadati > Bacteroidota > Bacteroidia > Bacteroidales > Porphyromonadaceae > Falsiporphyromonas > Falsiporphyromonas endometrii. Next base: position 27,538 of record NZ_JBHSGO010000048.1, read on the forward strand.
CGAATGCTGCCTTCTGTGCAATCTTTGGTGGAGACAAATGGGCTATTTTGATTGTATTCATTGCCACACTGGTAGGATTTTTTATCCGTCAAAAATTGATGGCACTAAAGATGAATCACTATCTGGTCTTTATTATTTGTGCCTTTGTGGCCTCCCTGATTGCCTCTTCAGCAATGAATTTTAGCACAACCAAAGACACAGCCGTTGCTACGAGTGTCCTATTCCTTATACCGGGAGTACCTCTTATCAATGGTGTTATTGACCTGTTGGAAGGATATGGTCTATCGGGAATGTCAAGACTGATACAAGCTTTCCTCTTGATATTTTGCTTGGCACTGGGAATGTCTTTTACACTTATTATCTTCAAAACGGCCTATTATGATACTGGATCTTTTTCTTGACGGATTGTACAGTGCCATTGCAGCTATTGGGTTTGGCGCTATCTCGCACCCCCCCTAAGGGCTTTCAAAGGGATTGCAATATTGGCAGCAGTAGCCCATACGGTTAGATTTGCAGCAGTACACTATTTTGATATTGATATTGCTACTGCCTCCTTTTTAGGTGCCTTTGCTTGTGGATTTCTGAGCTTGTTAATAGGCAAATGGGTTAGATGTCCTCTTACGGTTTTGTATATACCTGCTCTTTTGCCTCTTATTCCCGGCAAATTTGCATATAAGACAATCTTCGCGCTTATTATGTTTTTACAACAAGACAATACGGTTACACAGTCGTTTTATATGAAAGAGTTTTTTTACAACGGCGTTCTTACAGCCACGGTAATCTTTTTACTTGCTTTTGGTGCTACATTTCCTCGATTTATATTCCCAACAATTTCAAACTCAGTGACAAGAAACAAACAATACTGCAATCAACCTCAAGACCGGTAAAACAGACAAATATCTTCCTATTGACACTGATTATAAGCCCCGATTTCATTTTATATACCTATTGTACATATGTATTGATGGTTAAGAATGTGCTAAAGATCAAAACTTTTCTCCATCTTTATGACTAAGACACAATTATTTTGCTTACCTTTGTAAAGTGGTTGGAGGAGGCGAGAGATTGCTTCCTCCTCATTATTTATAATAGTTGTTAAACTGAGAATGATCAGCAGCAAACAAATTGAAGATATTGTAGAGCTTTATCTCAACGATAATCCGGACCTTTTCCTTGTAAGTGTAACAGTAAGTCCGGACAATAGAATAGAGATAATCATTGACAGCGATAAACCTCTGGACCTTATGACTTGCTCCAGTCTTAGCAGATTTGTCGAGTCAAAGATGGATAGAGACAAAGAAGACTTTGAGCTCGAAGTAGCTTCTTGTGGTCTCTCTACCCCACTCACCATGCCCAGGCAATGGAAAAAGTATATTGATCAAGAAGTTGAAGTGCTACTTAAGACAGGCATCAAAGAGGTTGGGGTACTAAAAGATGTTGATGAAGATGAAGTTGTGATAGAAGTCGTTCGAATGATGAAACCGGAAGGAGCTAAGAGAAAAAAAGAGGTCCCAATATGTTTGAGTATTCGATACGACGAAATCAAAACAGCCACATATGTGGTGAGAGTAAAAAAGAAGAAGTAACAAGAATAATAAATTATTAGATACAAATGGCCAAGAAAAAGGACAATATTAGCATGACCGAATCCCTTGCGGAATTCAAAGAGTTGAAGAATATCGACAAAGACACGATGATTCATGTCTTGGAGGATTCTTTCCGCAATGTGTTGGCTAAAATGTTTGGTACTGATGAAAACTATGATGTGATTATCAGTCCGGAAAATGGAGACTTCGAGATTTATCGGACAAGAGAGGTTGTCAAAGACGATGAACTTGAAGATGTTAACAGACAAGCGACGTTGGAAGAGGCACACAAAATAGACCCTGATGCAGAGATTGGGGACGAGGTAACAGACCAGATTCAATTTGAAGAGTTTGGCAGACGTGCCATCCTTAACCTTCGCCAAGCTCTATCTAGTAAGATTTTGGAATTGCAGAAAGAAAACTTTTACGAAACGTTCTCTCAACGTGTCGGACAACTTATTTCTGCAGAGGTATATCAAGTGTGGAAAAGGGAAGCTCTCCTTTTGGATGATGATGGGAACGAACTAATTATGCCAAAGAGTGAACAAATCCCAAGCGACTATTTCAGAAAGGGAGAAACCGTCCACGCTGTTATCGAAAGAGTAGAAAATGAAAGTAATAACCCTAGGGTAATCTTAAGTCGTACAAGTGGAGAATTCCTCAAGAGACTTTTTGAATTGAATGTTCCCGAAATTGCTGATGGCCTTATTACAATTCGCTCGGTTGCGCGTATCCCGGGTGAGAGAGCTAAGATGGCTGTCGAAAGTTATGATGAACGTATCGATCCGGTTGGTGCCTGCGTGGGGATGAATGGTAGTCGTATTAGAGGAATTGTAAGAGAATTGAGAGGTGAGAATATCGACGTTACCACATTTACATCCAACAGAAAACTATTTGTACAAAGAGCTCTGAGTCCCGCACACCCATCCAATATCAATCTATTTGATGAGGAAGGTCGTGCTGAAGTATATCTTAAACCGGAAGAGGTACCCTTGGCAATAGGCAAGAATGCTGCCAACATCAAATTGGCTTCAGCACTTACGGGCTATCGAATTGAGGTATTCCGTGATGTTGAGGTGGTAGATGGTGCAGATATTTACTTAGACGAATTCTCTGATGAGATAGAGACTTGGGTTATTGATGTTTTCAAAAACATTGGTTGCACCACAGCCAAAAGTGTCCTTCTCAAGAATAGAGAAGAACTTATCCGTCAAACCGATTTGGAAGAATCAACCATTGATTATGTCATTGATGTTCTGAAAAATGAATTTGATGATGAAGAACTTTTAGAGTCCGGAGTAATGCCGGATGACAATTATCAAGATGAGTCTGCTGACGATGAATCTGAATATTTCGATTCTGACGAGCAGGAGATTCAAGAAAACGATAACTTTGATGATGTTTCTTCACAAGAATAATACGGTTTGTGTGATGATGTTTCAGAAGCATTTAGAAACAAAATAATCGGACGTATAGATATGATTGATTATAGTTGCAATTTGTTGAACCTTAAAAGCTTCTGATTCTTATGTAAATTAATATTGTATAACCGCAACAAAAATAGGAGCGTAGTATAAAGGAATATATGTCAACAGTCAAGTTGTTTAGTCTAGCAAAAGAATTTAATGTGGGTGTCAATACATTGACCGATAAGTTAAAAGAAAGTGGCTTTGAAGTCGATGCCAACCCTAATTCAAAAATTAATAAAAAGCAGTTTGAGTGTCTGGCCGATGCCTTCAAAAAAGAGGTGTCTACAGATATTATAGACAAATTGCGTAAAAAATTTGAGCCTAAGTCTCAAAGTAGTGAAATCAATGCCACAGCTAAAGAGACAAAAGCAGCTCCGGCTGAGAAATCTTCTACCGTCGCTTCTAAGGATCCTAAAGTGATAAAGACCAAGGTGCCCGAATCGCTTCAGCCCAAGGTAGTAGTAAAAGGTAATATAGAAGATCTTCCGAAGCCAAAGGCCAAAGAAGAGGTTGTGCCGGTAAAAGTCGAGATAAAGAAGGAGGAGGTCAAGAAAACGGTGTCTGACAGTACTCCTAAGGAGCATTCCACTAAACCTTTATCACACAAAGACAGCGTTGAAACTTCTAAAGTGGTCTCAAACAATAAGCAGAACACTCCTTCAGAAAAGGAATCTTCATCCAAAATAAAGGATGAGGACAACAAAAAAGAAATGTCACAAAAGGCTAAAACAACACCCGGAGAGACTGAAAAAGCCATCAAGAGCAATTCGCCCGTGGCTGACAAAAAAAATAAAAAAGAGCCGATAGAGACTAAGTCTCCAACTGACGTGAAGCGTACTAAGGAAGCTAAGCCGTCCGGTACAGAGGCTCAAAACAAAGGAAAGAAAAACGATAATAAGAACAGCATGTCAGAGGCAAAGAAGCCACAATCTAAGACTAAGAAGACGGAGAAGAAAGATGAAATATTCCGTCCCGGCGCAACCATCCCTGAGCCTGCGGTAAAAATTGTTGGAAAGATCGACCTCGATTCTATCAATTCATCGATGCGTCCTAAGAAAAAATCTAAGGAAGAAAGAAGAAATGAAGGTCGTAAGCGTCGTAAACGTATCAATAAGCAGCAGGTTGATGTTAAGAGCGAAGCAGCTAAAGTAACAAGTGAAAACGAAAGACGTAGATCTGACAACAACAAATCTCGTCGAGACAAACGTCGCAATAAGCGTCAGCAACAGAATGCTCATCAGGAAGTTAGTGATGAGGATGTTCAAAAGCAGATCAAAGAAACACTCGCAAGACTCACATCCAAAACCAACACCTTTACACGTGCAGCGAAGTATCGTCGTGACAGACGTGATGCAGAGCGTAAGGCTCAAGATGAGGCAATGGAACAGGAGCAACAGGAAAGCAAGATCATCAAACTTACAGAGTTTGTAACTGTCAGCGACCTTGCCACAATGATGGATGTACCTGTAAATGAGGTTATTGCAACATGTATGAGCATTGGTCTATTTGTCTCTATTAATCAACGCCTTGATGGTGAAACCCTCAATATGGTTGCCGAAGAGTTTGGTTATAAGACAGAGTTTGTCAGTGCAGATGTTGTTGAGACAATTAATGCCGAAGAAGAGGAAAAAGATGATCCTAAGGATTTGATTGCTCGCCCACCTATTGTTACTGTTATGGGGCATGTTGACCATGGTAAGACTTCGCTTCTTGACAATATCCGTGCTACTAATGTGATTGCAGGTGAAGCAGGAGGTATTACACAACATATTGGAGCTTACAACCTTAAACTTGCCAACGGACGACATATTACATTCTTGGACACTCCGGGTCACGAAGCATTTACTGCTATGCGTGCCAGAGGTGCCAAAGTAACTGACATTGCCATTATTATCATTGCAGCTGATGATGATGTGATGCCACAGACTGTGGAGGCTATCAACCATGCTTCGGCAGCAGGGGTACCTATTGTATTCGCAATCAATAAGTGTGATAAGCCTACAGCTAATCCGGACAAGATTAAGGAGCAACTTTCTGCTATGAACTATCTCGTTGAGGATTGGGGTGGTAAGTATCAGTGTCAAGAAATTTCTGCTAAAAAAGGTATTGGCGTTCCAGAACTTCTTGAAAAGGTTCTTTTGGAGGCTGACATGCTTAATCTTCAAGCCAATCCTAAAAGAAAGGCCAGTGGTACTATCATTGAATCCTCATTGGACAAAGGTCGTGGTTATGTAGCTACTATTCTTGTAGAAAATGGTACTCTTAAGATTGGTGATATTGTCCTTGCCGGCAAGCATCATGGGCGTATCAAGGCCATGTTTAATGAAAGGAATCAAAGAGTCAAAAAGGCCGGCCCTTCAGAACCGGTATTGATTTTGGGTCTGAGTGGTGCTCCTACTGCCGGAGATAACTTTAATGTCCTTGATAGTGAACAAGAGGCCAAAGATATTGCCAACAAGCGAGAGCAATTGCAACGTGAGCAGAATGACCGTACTCGTAAGGTTCTTACTCTTGATGAAGTTGCAAGACGTAAGGAATTGGGAGACTTCCACGAACTTAATATCATCATTAAGGGTGACGTGGATGGTTCTGTCGAAGCTCTTGCCGATTCACTAATTGGTCTTTCTACAGAGGAAATCCAGGTTAATGTGATTCATAAGGCTGTTGGTCAAATCTCTGAATCAGATATTGTCTTGGCTGCTGCTTCTGAAGCTATTGTTATCGGATTCCAGGTTAGGCCTTCCCAAGCAGCTCGTAAGCTCGCTGAGCAAGATGGTGTCGAAGTGCGTACTTATAGTATTATCTACGATACTATTGAAGACATCAAGTCTGCTATGGAAGGTATGCTATCTCCTGAAATCAAAGAGGAGATTACTGCCAATCTCGAAGTCCTTCAAACATTCAAAATCACTAAGGTTGGAACAATTGCGGGATGTATGGTACAAGAAGGAAAGATTAAGCGTACCAACAAAGTCCGTCTTATCCGTGACGGTATTGTTATCTATACGGGTGAGCTTGGCTCCCTTAAACGATTTAAGGATGATGCAAAAGAGGTGGTTGCCGGTCTTGAGTGTGGTTTGAACATTGTCAATTTCAATGACATCAAAGAAGGTGATATGATTGAAGCATTCACTGAGATTGAAATTAAGAAAACATTGTAATTAGAATATTTGTCTTGGCTTATGAAGCGTTTGATTTTAAGCCCTTTATGGATATTTAAATTCAGCTTCAATGAAGTAAATTCCGACTTATGTAGGAGGATTAGCAAGACAATATTGTAATATAGCATTAGGGGATGTGTCGAATATTTATTCTGACGCATCCCCTATTTGTTTATTAACGTCTTGTTTGGTTTTATTTTATCCGTTTTGATATGAATTGGTTGGATATTGTCATATTAATCATATTGACCTATGCCGTCATCAAAGGAGCTATGAGCGGACTTATTAAAAGTGCCGGCAATTTCTTTGCTGTATTGATTGCTTTGACTTGTTATGCGGTAGTAACGCCGTTAGTCGATTTCTTTTTGAATGATGTATTGGGGGCATCACAAGGTTTTTCTGCTTGGTCTTCGAGAATTGTATCAATTGTTCTTATTATCGTTGTCTTAAAACTCCTTGTTCATGTACTCAATCATCTTATCAATGCCACACCTTTAGGACTCATCAATCATCTTGGTGGAGCTTTAGTCAACTTAGTGATATGGCTTTTGATATGTAGTTTCGCATTCAATGTATTTGAATTTATAGATCAGTTTACAAAGCCTATCTCTCAGCTTATATCTTCCACAGATCAAGTTAAGGATAGACAGACGGATCGTGACAAGTCGATTTTTTATTACCCAATAAAAGAAATCTTACCTGCTATAGTACCGGGAAATGCTTTTCCCAAACAAGATGATATGGCAAGTGTAAGAGTTGATGAAGGCAAAGAATCAAAGTGAGGTATACAGTGTTTTGTGTTGCAATGGTTTATCAGAAGATATTCGAGAGACTATTATTTATTCCTTTTTCGTTGTATTTAGAATAAATTCAAAACGAATTCTGGATTGATTTGTGCAATTTTTATTTGAGTATAATGAATACGAGTGATGCACACATGCAAGAGTCTCAATCATATTTTTCTAAATATCAATTGTTTAGATCTATTATTATAGATCCTCAAACATGATTGTACATCTTTGATGTGTTTTTTGATATATAACGAATGAATAATTCTCACAGTGAATAGATTGTTATTTTTGTCGCTTATCATCTATAGGAGTAATCAAGGATACAATCTCTTCTATCAAAGATGTTGTATCTTTGGACATTCAAAGAAGTATATTATTCCTTTTTGAAGCACAATAACGCCTGGTTAAATTAGATATTATGCAGGAAAATAAAGATATAAAACAGGATCAAGATATTATAGATGAGGTAACCGGAAGTGAATATAAATATGGGTTTACAACCGATATAGACACCGAAACTATACCTCATGGACTAAATGAAGATGTAGTCCGCTTGATCTCTAAAAAGAAGAACGAACCGGAATGGTTGCTTGAATTTAGGCTAAAAGCCTTCCGTAAATGGGAGAGTATGAAGATGCCTAATTGGGCTCTACTCAACATTCCTCCAATTGATTATCAAGACATCATATATTATGCTGCACCCCGACAAAAGGCAAAGAAGGGGCCTCAGGAAATTGACCCGGAGTTGATGAAAACATTCGACAAACTCGGCATTCCGCTTCATGAGAGGGCTGCTTTGTCCGGAATGGCTGTGGATGCGGTGATGGACTCTGTATCGGTAAAAACTACTTTTAGAGAAAGATTGGCTGAGCTTGGGATTATCTTTTGCTCGTTTAGTGAAGCAGTACAAACACATCCTGAACTTGTGAAAAAGTATTTAGGTAAAGTAGTTCCCTACAATGACAACTATTTTGCAGCTCTCAATTCGGCTGTATTCAGTGATGGATCATTTGTATATATCCCTAAGGGAGTGAGATGTCCTATGGAGTTGTCTACATATTTCCGTATCAATGCAGCTCAGACAGGTCAATTCGAACGCACTTTGATCGTTGCAGATGAAGGGGCATATGTAAGCTATTTGGAAGGCTGTACGGCTCCAATGAGAGATGAGAATCAACTTCATGCAGCTATTGTGGAGATTTTTGTTGAAGCAGAAGCAGAAGTAAAATACTCTACAGTTCAGAACTGGTATCCGGGAGATAAAGATGGCAATGGAGGCATCTACAACTTTGTTACAAAACGTGGTATCTGCAAAGGGTTCCGTTCTAAACTTTCTTGGACACAGGTTGAGACGGGAAGTGCCATTACCTGGAAATATCCCAGTTGTGTCCTGAAGGGAGATGAAAGTGTTGGTGAATTTTACTCTGTTGCCGTAACGAACAACTATCAGCAGGCAGACACAGGGACCAAGATGCTTCATATAGGTAAGAATACTAAAAGTCGTATCGTCTCCAAAGGTATTTCAGCAGGAAAGAGTCAGAATAGTTATCGGGGTCTTGTACAAGTTGCACCCAATGCTGAAAATGCTCGCAATCACTCACAATGCGATAGTTTATTGATTGGTGATAAATGTGGCGCACATACTTTTCCATATGCACAAGTCAATAATCCTTCGGCAATCATAGAGCATGAGGCTACAACTTCTAAGATCTCCGAAGATCAGCTTATGTATTGCAATCAGCGTGGTATTGATCAAGAAAATGCAGTTGCTCTTATTGTGGGTGGTTATGCAAAAGAAGTTATGCAAAAGCTTCCTATGGAATTTGCAATCGAGGCTCAAAAGCTACTAAGTGTATCGTTAGAGGGATCAGTTGGATAATATAAAATTAGATAAATATGCTACTTAATATAAACAACCTACAAGCATCAATAGGAGAAAAGCAAATCCTCAAGGGAATCAATTTGAAGGTTAATAAGGGAGAGGTACACTCCATCATGGGTCCTAATGGATCCGGGAAAAGTACCTTGTCATCTGTACTTGTTGGCAACCCTACATTTACAGTAACAGGAGGGTCTGTCGAATACGATGGCAAAGATTTGCTACAGTATAGTGCAGAAGAACGCGCCAGGATGGGGATATTCCTATCTTTTCAATACCCTGTGGAGATTCCGGGAGTCTCTATGACTAACTTTATTCGTGCTGCAGTCACAGAACGAAGGAAAGCTATGGGGTTGCCTGAACTATCTGCCGGCGATTTTCTAAAACTTATGCGTGAAAAGCAAGCTGTTATGGGAATTGACAGATCTTTCTCCGGAAGAAGTGTCAATGTAGGCTTCTCCGGTGGAGAGAAGAAGAGAAATGAAATTTTCCAAATGGCTATGCTCGAACCTTCTCTTTCTATTCTTGATGAGACCGACTCAGGCCTTGATATCGATGCCCTTAAAGTAGTGGCTGAAGGTGTCAATAGACTTCGCTCAAAGGATAATGCTACAATTGTGATTACTCACTATCAGCGTCTTCTTGATTACATTAAGCCGGATTTTGTACATGTTCTTTATAAAGGACGAATTGTTAAGACAGGTGGTCCCGAATTAGCTCTTGAGCTTGAGGAACGAGGATACGATTGGATAAAGGAAGAAGTAGGAGAATAATATGCTTAATACAGATAGTTATCATACACCGCAAATGAAGGTGGACAAACTTGAAGTATGCCCTACCCTTCAGCAAATGAAAACAAAAGCGGGTGCAGCCTTTCAGACACGCGGACTCCCGGCTTTTGGATCTGAAGATTATCAGCGTACAGACCTGACCCATTTTTTTGACACAGTTAGAGAGTGCCAAGATTCTCCCTATGATGATATTATCAAAAGGATCGATTTACCTCAAGGTGCATATATAGGAAGATTAAGTCGGTTAGAACAATTGGATCAAGATTTGGCCAAGCGATTTGCAAATTTGTTAGAAGACCCAATTGAAGATGCATATGCCCTCCTTAATAAACTTCATGCTGCAGATACTCTTTGTATTTTTCTCCCTAAGAAGTGTGTATTGGAAACTCCAATTGAACTAACTATTGAGGATGACAAAGAGGGAAGATTGTTTGTTAGGCATATTGGTATCATAGCCGATCCTTTTAGTGAGGCAACCATTATCATCAATGACGCATCTTCCGATGCCAAGGCACTTCACCATGTAGAAATTAGAGCAGAAGATTCGTCAAAAATAAAAGTATATGACAATCTTATTGCTACGGAGAAATACGAAAGAATTGCTACTTATCAGGCCGAATTGTACGACCACTCCTCTGTAAGTCTTTGTCAGCATGCCTTTTCTGCAAAGTTGTGTCGCAACAATTTTAACGTCAAATTACTAAGGCCGGATGCTGAGATTGTTCTTAGAGGGCTTGGAATGGCTTGCAAAGAGCGAATGATTGACAATTATACCAGGGTCGAGCACAAAACAACCAACTGCCATACAGACGAGTTGTTTAAATATATCGTTGATGAAAGTGGATATGGTGTGTTTGCCGGAAGAATTCTTGTTGAAGAGGGAGCTCAAAAGACAGCTGCATATCAAACAAATAAGAATCTTCTTCTTTCTAAAAATGCTCGTATGCATGCCAAGCCTCAATTAGAAATATATGCCGATGATGTGAAATGTTCTCACGGTATGACCACCGGACAACTCGATGAAACGGCTATTTTCTATATGCAGCAAAGAGGTATCTCCTATGAAGAGGCCAAGAGTATGCTTACAATTGCCTTTGCGAAAGAGATACTTGATTTCATTGATTCTGAAGAGATAAGAAATCAATTGATGAATCATTTAGAGAATGAGAGGTAGTATCCCAAAAAGTGTGTAAAGGAGGTTTATCTTTGAGTCAAAATTAATCATTTCATTTCATTGTTTTGTTCATCCGTCAGGCGGACATGAAAAACACCGGGGGGATTGGCGTCCGCCC
>NZ_JBHSGO010000049.1:0-48026 GCF_042654485.1 Falsiporphyromonas endometrii
TGAACGATTTATTTGCGTGTTTGGGATTAGCCCAGACCCGCAAGTTATTGACAAACTTTTCAAAGAACTCATTTTATTTACTGCCAGAGCCGCTTAGGCTTGGATATTTTTTAACGAACTATTGTATAACTATAGAATTCACAATCATAATATATCATGCGCTAAATTAATAATTAATATTGAATATTAATATAATTGAATTAAGATGTTATAATTAGCAATATCTAACCTTCTATTGTAGCATTACAAAAAACTGCTATATATTACTTAATCTGTTTAAAAATAAAATTACTGATAAACTATTGTGACATCTATAAACTTGAATTTCCCCTTGTGATTTCTCGCTAAACAAACGGCATTACTTGTCTTGTGGACTTGGCTGTACATCTCACAGAGTTTTCTCGAACAGCCTACCTTTCAATGCTTTTCAACAAAGAAAACCTTCCATAAAGGCAAAATCCATCGCCCCATAAGGCTTCTGCCTCAAAATAGAAGGTGTTTTTCTCAGACAGCTGACTTTGGAACTCAAAAGGGGTGCTTATCTTGTAAAAATGAAATTCTCAACCGCATAAATTCAGCAATTGAGCATCATTTATTATCAACAGCAATAATTAAATATGGCTATCTAATGAGAATAAAGGTTCTACAATAGAAAAGGCCGTGCATTTCTACACGGCCTTAATAGTTATCATTCAGTGTGAATTATTAATTCTTTCGAGCATCAAATTCTTTCAAACCGGCTTTCAAGAAATCTATATAAGCCGACACATCTTCATTGTATGATCTTGAAGGGCCAAGAGGCATGCCATTAGGATCAAGAGGAACATAGAATGGTTGCGACGTAGCTCCAAACTTACTGGACTGCAAATAGCTCCATTTGTCTCCTACTGTACGCAATTTCTTCTGATTGCCATCCTGATCTGTAACAGTAAACACTTCCGGCAAAGGTTTCTTATCGTCTACCATCAATGTTATAAGAACATAGTCCTTGTCAAGAATATCTCTTACAGTTGGATCGATCCATACAGCATTTTCCATTTTACGACAGTTGACACATCCAAATCCTGAGAAGTCTAATAAGACAGGCTTATTATTTTGCTTGGCATAAGCCATACCCTCTTCATAGTTATCAAATTTTGCATGCAGTTCGCCATCATAAAGACTAAAGTCTTGAGTATTTAGAGGGGGAGCAAAAGCAGAAATAGCCTTTAGAGGTGCACCCCAAAGTCCCGGCACCATATAAACGGCAAATGCCAAAGAGATCGTTGCCAAGAAGTATCTCGTAACCGATACTGTCTTAAGCTCGCTATCATGCGGGAATCTAATTTTTCCAAGAAGATAAAGACCTAAGCAGGTAAATATCACAATCCACAGAGAAAGGAATACTTCTCTGTCCAAGATGTGCCAGCCATACGCCAAATCAGCAACTGACAAGAACTTAAGAGATAATGCCAATTCGAGGAATGCGAGAACAACCTTTACAGAGTTGAGCCAACCACCACTCTTTGGCATAGATTGAAGCATATTCGGGAAGATCGCAAACAATGTAAATGGCAAGGCCAAAGACAATGCAAAACCAAACAATCCAACTACCGGACCAATAATATTATTTGTTGTGGCTACCTGCACCAAAAGTGTACCAATGATAGGACCGGTACAAGAGAATGATACCAATGTAAGGGTAAACGCCATAAAGAATATACTCAACAACCCGGTGGTGGCATCGGCTTTGGCATCCATCTTATTGGTCCACTTAGAAGGTAATACAAGCTCAAAAGCGCCAAAGAAGGAAACCGCAAAGAAGATCAATAATAGGAAGAAGATAATATTAAATACAGCATTAGTGGCCATACCATTGAGAGCACTTGGTCCGAAGATCAAACTAATGACAATACCAAGGAGCAGATAGATTACAATGATAGAGAAACCATAGATCAAGGCATCTTTGATAGCTTTCTTACGACTTTTGGTTCGTTTTAGGAAGAAGCTCACTGTCATCGGGATCATTGGCCATACACAAGGAGTCACCAAAGCAATAAATCCATAAAGGAATCCCGAAATAAAGATAAACCAAAGAGAAGAACTGGCTTGATGCAATGTAGCATCGCCATAATCCTTCAGCTCTTGAATAACAGGCTGCCATAGCTTAGATTCTGAGCCAAGTTTTTCAGCGATAGATTCGGTTGAGGAATCCGCAGCTACAGCAGGGGCTATCGTATCCTCAGCCGCAGCAGTTTCTGCAATAGCTACATCATCCTGAGCCTGAGTTGAAGCAGGGTCAGATTGAGCAACTTTGGATGTTGCGGCTACATTATTCTTGTTGAAAGAAAATTCAGATTGTACAACTTCACAATTACCGACAACTTCGCTACAAGCCTGTCCCTTGATATAACCTTCGGCAACAAACTTGTCTCTATCGGTTACTTCCAACTTTTGAGTAAAAGTAACGCTTCCTTCATAGAAGAAAATATCGGTATTAAAATCTTCATCAAACCCCTTCTTAAAGGCTTTGGATGCTTTGGGCGCACCTTGAAGTTTTGCACCACTCAACTTATCGAAGTTGATAGTCAAAGGCATCGGTCCTCCCGACTGCTTAAAATCATACAAATGCCAAGTTGGCTTAAGTTGTGCTGTAAAGACAATAGACTTCACAGGTGTAGGAGAATCAACAAACTTTACTGTCCATTTGCAAGGTGACTGAGCACTTACATTCAAAGCAACCAACGATGCAAGGAACAGAAGAAGTGTACCTATTCTTTTCATAGCTAACTGTTATTATTAATGTTAATTAAATTCAATCTCTTTTGCGCGTTATACTTAATGAGAAATTCAAATAAAGCCGCACTAACAAAAGCACAAGCTACCATCTTAAGTAAAACACTGGCGAGAGAAATTAAATGAACACATGGTAGCTGGAAGCAGCATACTTATCAGCCCTATACGAAAGCAAATGTATTCAAAATAAAGGTTCTCTCTTTCATCCAACAAAATGTCTTGGGGCATATTGAAGGACACCATTAGTCATCTTGACACTAAAAAGATGCCTTACAAATTTTCTGACCTGTTTTAGACATATTTGGATCCAAATATAGTTCAATATTTCTCAGGTACATATAAGACGAGCCTTGAAAACACTGAAGGCATCTTCTCCATAAATACCATCTCTTCATGTGTAAGAGGATGCACAAAAACCATCTTAATCATTTGTAAAGCTACAGCTTCCAAATCATCAATAACCGATCCGCCTCGTTTATCCCCACACAAAGGCATGCCCACCTGCTTCATCTGCTTACGAATTTGGTTATTTCTACCTGCAAGCAACTTTATTTCGAGCAAACTGTTGTGAGGACCCTTTTTGAGCAACTTGTATGAAGCCATACCATTTTGGGGTCTTCCCATTGCGGTGGGATCAAGCTCGGCTATAAGCTTTGCTGTCTGTTTCTTTCCCTCTTCCGGCCTTAAAGGCTTAAGCAACAAACCCTCCTGCAATGGCGGGATGCCCTCGACAACACAACGATAAACTTGAGATAAAACAATCTGATCCCAATGATCCGTAAAATAAGCTTGTGCATCTTTATTTTTTGCAAAGATAACAAAGCCTGCAGTATCATTGTCAAGACGATTGATCATATAGACTTTCGTTTTGGGATTATACTGCTTAAGATGCTCAGAAAGAATCCGTAAAGCTGTATTCTTTTTTTCAAAAGATGTTCCAACCGTCGGAATCCCGGCCCTTTTGAAACAAATTACGATCTCATCATCCTGATACAAAATATCCAGCATCGGGTTGTTTAGCTTGTCCGGGAGTGGATGAGCATGCACAATAACCTCCATGCCATCCGTCATCACTCTGGTAGCAAGCGTTTCAGCAACACCATTGACAGAAACAAAACGATCTCTCAGCAGTTGCTTGACTGTCGTTCTGCTCTTGTTTGGCATATTCTGTAATATGAAATCGATCAGTTTAGGCCCTTTTTGATCATCCTTATCATTCAAGTTTACCACAAAACGCAAAGATCGAGCATTGTTGTGGTTAATAATTTTCTTCTTCATAACTATTTGTTTTTCTTTTTTCCTTCGTTCTTATCTTCTCCATCCTTATCCTTATTCAAAGCCAATAAGACTGTCGAATAGATCGCAAAAACCATTGCCAAAGCAAACAGCAAAATCCAAAGATTGTTGTGACGAAGCATAAACGAAGAAGAGATAATCAATAGAATACCGCTAAAAAAAGCCATTCTAACCAAACGACGATAACGCAACGTCATTTGCTTGTGCGGCATCAAAAGAAAATATAATGTGTACAATATCGCTCCAAATAAATAGACCCATGGAGTCCAACTCCAATCTTTGATAGCGAAGGCTGTACCTATGATAACACAAACAGAACCTATTCTATATAACCAAGGATATTCTTTCATCAATTGTTTGATATTTCTAAATATTATTCTTGTTTTTGATTGACAGCAGGTTGCTCAACCAATTCATCGGAGTCAGATATAATATAGACCTGCTCATCCGGAGCTTTCATCATAAAACGCAGCCTCGCCTTATGCTCCACCCCATCTTTGTCGTTCTCCACCTCCACAAGACGTAAGCTATCATGTTTATATTGCTCGTCCAAACGTTCGATTTCATTGTCAAGATGAATCAATCGAGCACTCTTCTTCAAACTTTGGTAAATGTTGTTTTCACCAAAAGAAAAAGTAAAAACAAGCATAAGCACCAACGCAGCCGCATACTTAAATAAAGGGTGATGCTTCTGCCATTCGTTGAATTGCTTGAGCTTGACCTTAATGCGTCTATATAACTCGGACATTTTCCCCAATCCCATAATACCTTTTTCAAAAACAAGTACCACAAAGATAAACAAGACAAAGCAATAAACAGCATAAGGCTGACAGAATAATAGCTATTGAAATATTGCGTTTCAAAATGCCAAACAGAAGAAGACTATAATATCATTTGGACAATTATTAGGAATCTTTTCCAATATACATTTCAATCTCAATTAAGCTTTAGACAAAATAAGAGGAAAGGTCAAAAAAAAGAGAAGGCCATATCCACATGGGATACAGCCTTCTCGTATTGAGTTATGAGTTATAAATTACTTCTTCAAATCTTTTTCTGTTTTGAAGCTTGTAACCCTCATTTGGAGTTTGTTGCCTTGTTTAAGGATTTCTTTCACCAAGTTTTGAACAGCTTCCGGAGTGATTTCTTTCATCACCTTATCATAATCAGAAACCCAATCAAATCCTTCTACATAGTAGTTGATCATATGACCAAGCCAGTAACCATTCTTTCTTTGGTTTTCTTCATGAACCTTAGCGTTATTAAGAAGAGTCTTCTTGAGATATTCTCTATTAGGACCATTCTTAGCAATGTCTTCAATAGCTTTATAAACAAGCTTATTCATTGCTTCTGCCTTTGTTGGGTCTGTTGGGAAGAACACCTGGATAAATGCTTCTCCCTTAGGATCGCTTTGAAGAGTAGCATATGCACCTACTGAGTAAGCTCCACCTTCTTGTTCACGAATTGTAGCAGTATATTCTTGTGAAAGGATTGCACCAAGCACATCCATTAGAATAGCATTCTTTTGTGTGAAAGGAAGCTTGCAAGGAATTACATCCAATATATAAGAGATTGGGGTATCAAAATCCTTCTTAAAGAACAAGTCTTTCTGTCCCTTTGCCATCGCAACCTGCACCTTTTCATTAGTTACATTAGGATGTTTCTTATCAACTGGAAGTGCTCCGATATATTTTGCAATAAGTGGCTTCATTGTTGCTTCATCGAGATTTCCGATAAAGAAGAACTTAGCTCCTTCATAGTTTGCAAAACGCTCACGAGCAATCTCCATGATACGATCATAGTTTATATCCTTGAGATCAGAAAGTGTAAGCGGTGTTACACGAGGATCATTGTTATAAAGCAATGATGGTACAGAGTCTT
The DNA here is from genome assembly GCF_042654485.1 of Falsiporphyromonas endometrii. Classification (NCBI taxonomy): domain Bacteria; kingdom Pseudomonadati; phylum Bacteroidota; class Bacteroidia; order Bacteroidales; family Porphyromonadaceae; genus Falsiporphyromonas; species Falsiporphyromonas endometrii. Next base: position 5,953 of record NZ_JBHSGO010000049.1, read on the forward strand.
GAAGTGCAGACATTGGGTTGTTTGCAGCATTCTTAAGAGCCACTTCCTTACGTTGCATAAATGCATCGAATGCATCTTTGTCAGCTCTTCTCGCTGTAGATTCGAGATATAGAAGTTGAAGCATTGTTTCAAAATCAACTACAGATGAAGATCCTGAAACCATATCCTTATGAAGAGAAACAACACATGATGTAGCTGCTGTACGACCGGTCAAAGCCTTTTGCAGAGCAATAGCATCAAATTTGCCAAGACCTCCAAGATCCATTACTTCACCGAGGACCTTCAAATTGGTAAAGTCTTTTGGTCCATAAAGAGACTTACCACCCTTTTTCTCAGCGCTCATGATGATGGTATCATCCTTAAAGTCTGTCTTCTTAAGATAAACCTTGATACCATTGTTTAGAGTAAGCTCTGTAACACCATACTTTTGGTTCTTCTTTTCAGAAACAATCTTGCCACCCTTAGGTTCCTTGTCAAGGAGCTTTTCATCAGAAACTTCTTCCTTATAAGCCTCTACCTTTGCTTTGCAAGCATTTTCAAAGATTGTCTCAACCTCAGCTTCTGTCGGATATTTAATATCATCCTTTTTAGGACCTGTGATACCGATAGCGACATTCTTGTCTGTAATCAAACCTGCTGCATATTGATTAACCACATCCAAAGGAATGTTGGCAGCAAGTTGTTGCATCATATTATATTCATATTCGATACCGGGGATATATCCACCATCGAGATAGAATGATTTGTATTCTTCGATATATGAGCTGTTTGTTCTCTTAGCACGTTCCTTATATGAGTTCTCATATGATGTAATAAGAGATTTCTTTGCACGATCATATTCACTTTGAGTGAAACCAAACTGCTTAACCTTCTGTGCCTCAGAAACCAAAGCCTCTAAAGCCGGCACTGCACCACCATTCTTACAAATAGCGATGAAGTTGAAAGCTTCTTTAGTTTTGGCAACACCCATATATGAGCCATCATAAGCTCCTGCCTGCAAGAATGGAGCATTAGGTTTCATGGCATAAGCCATTAGTCTTTCATTGAGCATTTGTGAAACCACAGCTTCCATATAATTCATTGATACACCTGCAATAGTATTCTTGTATTCATTAGGCAATACATCATGCTTGTACATCAATTGTACTGTAGTAGCAGTCACTTCCGGGTCTGTAGCGATACCGATAAGAGGCTTGTCATTGTCTTCAACAGGCACATAATATCTTTCTGCAGCATTTACAGGTTTTGGCACATCCTTAAAGATGCGTGTAAGTTCCTTCACTACATAGTCGGGGTCGATATCACCAACAACGATTACACATTGTAGGTCCGGACGATACCATTTTTTATAATAATCGCGAATACGCTTATGAGGGAAATGGTCAACTACATCCATGCTACCAATCGGCATACGCTTAGCATACTTATTGTTAGGAAGTAGTTTTTCCATCAATGTAACCAAGTTGCGAAGTTGTCCATTGTCACGAGAGCGCCATTCTTCATGAATAACACCACGCTCTTCGTCAATTTCCTTACCAACAAGAGAGATATTATTACTCCAGTCATGCATAATAAGGAGACAGCTGTCTACCACATCTTTCTTTTCTGTCGGAGCGTCCATAATAGTATAGACAGTCTCATCGAATGCTGTGTAAGCATTGAGGTCAGCCCCAAAACGGCAACCAATTCTTTCGAGGAAAGAGATTAGATTCTTGTCCGGGAAGTTTTTTGTCCCATTAAAAGCCATATGCTCAAGGAAGTGAGCCAAACCTGACTGGTTGTCATCTTCCAAGATAGATCCAACACGCTGCGCAATGTAATAGTTTGCACGATTCTTAGGATTAGCATTGTGGCGCACAATGTAGGTCAAGCCATTCGGCAATTTGCCATAACGAACAGCCGTATCCACGGGCAATTGTTGCATTTGAGGAGCTTGTGCCGACACACCAAATGGCAACACAGCTGCGAAAGCAAAAGCAACGCCCAAAATTAGATGCTTAAAATTCATAATTTGAATACGTTTTACTTTATAATTGTTATTACTATTTCTCATTGAATTAGGAGCAAAAAAGGAGTTGTCGTCCTAAGATCTCACTCATAAAATTGAGGTCTGCTGTCACAAATGTAATATATTATTTTTTGAAAATGATAGCTTAATAGTATTTATACATCAACATTTTAGGCTTTCAAGGTAGATAGACTGGTACCTCTGAGCTACTATTGGACTGTCATATTTCCCTAATACAGTGCATCTACAGCAGTTTCTGGCGATTGACAAGGATTGATCTTCAGTGGAATTTTTAGGATAATTATTTTTTTCTTCAAAATAGTATTGCAGGATAAAATCTTTCATATTCTCTACATCTTTCAGAGGAGAAACATGACCCAAGTCTTCAGAAGATATCATTTCCGGTATTCCTCCGACATCAAACCCCACACATGGAGTTCCACAAGACAACGATTCCATAATCGTATTAGGTAAGTTTTCCTCCAAAGAGGTAGTTACAAATAGGTCAGCAGCATTGTAAGCCTTTGCCATCAGTCTCTTATCCGTTACATATCCCAAATAATGAACATCAAACGGAGGAAGTTTGTCTTTTGCTTCTTGGCTCATGTTGCCAAATATGATTAAATGAAAATCCTCCCTTATTTCGGGATGGCTCCTATATAGAGAATGCAACATCTTGGCCAACTCATCTATTCCCTTGCGATAATCATCTGCTCTCACTGCCCCAAACATGATATAAAAGCCTTCCTCTCTAATGCCTAACTGCCTTCTTGCAGCAAGACGAGACATCGGGGCAAAAAGGTCCACATCGATAGGATTAGGCACATTATAAAAAGAGGCATTTCGCAACAAGGAAGATTTTTGAGCCTCTTTCATAATCCATTCGCTACAGCCAACGATATGCAGATTGAGCTTTGAGTAGAGTTTTATCTTTTCTGATGCAACTATTCCGGAAAGGTCTTTCTGCTTTGTTGAATTGATTTGAGGACAGATCCCGCAAGGGGCATTTAAGGTGTATCTCTCACATTCTCTCGGATGGTGACAAATAGAGGTGGCCGGCCACAAATCATGCAAAGTCCAAACAATAGGTTTGTGTAATGAGGCAATTTTCTCTATCCCCCTCAAACTCAAAAAGCCCTGATTGATCCAATGAAAATGAATTACATCTGCCCACTTCACCCACGGATGGTCTTGAATATCCAGTCCAAATCCTGCAGTAGAGACATGGAAGAGTTTGGATCTATCCCATTTGTTATGAGTAAATATTTGAAGTCTCTCAGCTAAGAATGCACACTTATACAAGAGTTTTTTACCAAGACTTTCGGTTAAGACTTTGATATGTTCATTGGGTTGTCCGGTAGCCACCAACATCTTTGCATCCACCCCCTTTGAATTATTTAGAGAATGAAGAAGCCTTTGTGCAGCCACAGCTGCTCCACCCACAGCATCTGAGGTGGACACGATAAGAACCTTGATATTATGTTCTTTCATATTAGAGTGGTCTTATTGATCCAACAGTGTAGAGAGATTTGCATATCGGCAATGTCAAGAAAGCATTTTATAATCCATGCTGTTTAGCCTCTTGCCAAAATGCCTCCATCTCTTGAAGAGAAAGATCTGTAATAGAGCGATTGGCCCTGGTCGCAGCCTTTTCGACATAAGTAAAACGATCTATAAATTTCTTATTGCATCTTTCCAATGCATTATCGGGTCGCACTTTATATAGTCTTGCAGCATTGATAACAGCAAAAAGAAGATCACCAAACTCCTCTTCAATATGAGCAGTATCAGACTCTTTTATGGCTTCAAAAACCTCTTGATATTCCTCCTCTACTTTAGCCCAAACATCCTCTCTATGTTCCCAATCAAAACCCACTCCAGCAGCTTTGTCCTGGATTCGGAAAGCCTTGATAAGTGCCGGTAAAGAACGAGGTACTCCCGACAAAACAGTCTTGTTGCCTCCCTTTTCTTTCAGTTTAAGCTTTTCCCAATTGGTTATTACTTCATCAGCGGAGTCAGCCTTAACCTCTCCATAAATATGGGGATGGCGATAAATAAGCTTATCACAAAGAGCATTTGCTACATCTGCAACATCAAAATCACCTTTTTCCTCTCCTATCTTAGAATAAAAGACAATATGAAGCAGTACATCTCCAAGTTCTTTTTTGATCTCATCTGGTTGATCATCAAGCAAAGCATCTGTCAATTCATATACCTCTTCTATTGTGTTTTGTCTCAAACTCTCATTGGTTTGCTTCCTATCCCACGGACACTTTTCTCGTAAAGTATCCATCACATCCAATAAACGGCCAAAGGCCTCCATTTTTTGCTGTTTTGTATGTTTCATTACGCTAAGGTAGTTAATGTGCATCAGTTTATAGATTACACAAGTTGATACAAAGATAGAGACTCTTATCAAGTAATGGCAATGAAGAGTTGATTGTCATTACCATGATCTCTTTCTATTTTAGAGCAGATATCCTCGCAAAAAGAGATAAAAAGGGAAAAGGAGATTTTCTTATCTTTGATAACCGATTTTCAGAGAATGTATAAGTATATAACTAAAACATCTAAGCTTAGGCAAACGATTCAATAACATATATCTACAATATGCTAAGAGACTACCCCGTTATGGGCATGCACTGTGCGGCATGTTCGGCAAATGTCGAGAAGACAGCTTCAAAAGTGGCACATATATTATCTGCTAAAGTAGACCTTGGTGCCGCCATACTCCATATTGATGCAGACGATCAATTTGAGGAAAAGGATCTTATTGAAGCAATCAAGAATATTGGATTTGAGTTGATCGTAAGTGAAGATGAAGACGAGACTCTCAAAAAACAGGAAGAGTTTCAGAAGAGAGAATTTAAGATTTTGTCCTTTGAGCTCATTTTTGCCTGGCTTGTTTTTGTGATTGGCAGCATTGTTATGTTTATAGCAAAAAAGAGTTGTTCGGATTATGCAATGATACAACTCAACCACCATCTGTTTGGATGGTCCATCGCCACCTACCTGATATGTGGAAGAAGGTACATTGTAGGAGCACTCAAACAACTCAGACATGCCGTTTTCTCCATGGACACACTTGTTTTTCTTTCGACCACAGCCGGCATTATCTACTCGGCAATCGCCATGTTCAGACCGGACCTAATGGGCGGGACCAAATTGCACACCAATTCATCAACCATGATATTGGCATTTGTCTTACTGGGGAAGTTTATGGAAACAAAAGCTACCGGCAAAACAAGAAGTGCCATCCGGTCATTGCTTTCACTTAAACCTAAAGTAGCTCGGAAAATTGATAAAGAGGGAGGAGAAGATCTTATAATAGATATCCGTCAAATCAAACCGGGAGATAAACTAAGAATATTGCCGGGAGAAGAGATAACAGCTGATGGGATTGTTTACAAAGGAGAGAGTAATGTAATCGAACAAATGATTACAGGAGAATCACAACCGGCATTCAAAAGTAAAGGATCAAAAGTCTTTGCCGGTACAATCAATGGCAAAGTACACGAATTGATAATCACCGCTCAAAAAACGGGATCGGACACTGTCCTAAACGAGATAATCAGAGTGGTAAAAGAGGCTGAAGCCACCAAAGCTCCGGCAACTCGTATTGCAGATCGCATAATAGCCATTTTTGTGCCGACAGTACTTGTCATCAGCTTACTTACCTTGATTGGGTGGTACGTAATTGGGGGATCACAGATGGTCAGCTATGCTTTGGTTTCAGCAATATCCGTTCTGGTCATTGCCTGTCCCTGCGCACTGGGTTTGGCAACCCCTACCGCTGTATCGGTCGCCATCGGAAAAGCTGCACGCATGCAGATCCTAATCCGATCGGCCAAAGCGCTTGAAGACATCGCAAAAAGTGACACATTTGTCTTTGACAAAACAGGCACGCTTACACTTGGCAAACCCAAGGTAACACATTATGAATGGCTAACCGAGGCAGGTGAGCACAATGGGTTGGCCACCTTGCTATATGAAGTTGAGAAAAGAAGTACACACCCCTTGGCAGAAGCCCTTTGCAACTTTTTGTCCTCCCAAAATTTATTATCCGACAACAAAGAAGATTATTCAAACATCAATCCTCTAACCGAACCGGGCAAAGGAATATCATTCTTTTATAACAACGATCTGTATCGTATTGGGACGGCTTCTTTTGTCAGCGAAATGCTGGATATTCCCATCGATGAAACGAAAAATAAAGAAGAAGGGTCAAAAGTCTATTTTGTCAAAGAGAACTTTCTGCTGGCAAAATTTACAATTAGCGACAGCATACCCCAAAGGAATATTGAAGTAATAAGACATCTCCAGAAGGAGCAAAGAAGGGTCTTAATTATGACCGGTGACAAAAAAGAAGAAGCAGAAAGGGTTGGCAAAATATTGGGAGCCGACCAAGTTTTTGGTGAATTGTTGCCCGATGAAAAGATGCAACAAATCGAAGAACTGATAAAACAGGGGCGCCATGTTGTGATGGTTGGAGATGGAGTAAACGATACTGAGGCTATGACAAAAGCAGAAGTTTCGATCGCAATGTCCAAAGGCTCTGACATTGCAAAGGAGGTGGCAGATATTACCCTTATGAAAAGTGATATCAGACAGATTCCACAACTAATCAAATTATCCGAAAAGACCAGATCAATTATCAAACAAAACCTTTTCTGGGCCTTGATATACAATGCAATCGCCATCCCGGTTGCCTCAGGACTCTTTTTCCATTGGACACACTATATCCTAAATCCCGGTATCGCTGCTGCAGCCATGGCCTGCAGCTCGGTCCTTGTTGTCACAAACAGTCTAAGACTGACTAAAGGATAAAGCGCTGTTTTGAATTGATTGAATCGATCAAATTGTCATTTCTTGGAAGGTGAGATGATTGGCTCCTCCCTACCTCTTTGAAAATGAAATGTGTGTCCTCTACCCGAAAGGAGCTGCATATAAGAGAGGATGTCATCGTAGCTTAAGGTTGTGGTGTCTATTAAGAGATCCAAATTGCCGGCAACTTTGTACTTATCCAAATCTTTGTTGTCGAAATTGATATAATGAACTATTTGGTTGGATCGATCTTCGGTTGCTGAAGTGTTTCGCATCAAGCGGATTCTCCTTAACGCTTTGGCTAAAAGAGTTCTCATAGAAATAGCAAAGCTTATGGTACATCTTCCCAAAAAGCCCATCTTTGATTGATAATACTTATCAAAAAACAACTGCATTGCCCCATTAAACGATTTGAGGTACTTTAGATCGGTAGCCGAAGAGCTCTCGCCCTTGTAGTGTAAGATTGGTACGGGCAGGTAATAGCAAGCAGCCCCACCCAACACAATGCGATGAGAGAGATCAATATCCTCACCATACATAAAAAAACGTTCGTCAAGAAGACCAACCTTATCCAACACAGATCGTCGCATCATCATAAAAGCTCCGGCCAAAACCTCTACTTCATTTGCCTCGTCCATAGGAAGCCACCCCATATAATACCTCCCCATAGTGCGATTCTTGGGGAAAAGACGATACAGATAACTAAGTTTGAAAAAAGAGGCCGAAGGAGATGGGAATCCCCTTTTGCTCTCAGGTAGGAAATCTCCATGCGCATCCATCATTCTCACCCCAAGACCTCCAACCTTAGTATGCTGCTCCATCAATAAAAGACAGTCCTTCAAAGTCGATTCTCCTATCACAGTATCCGGATTAAGAAGCAAGACATACTTACCGGTGCTCTCTTTGATAGCCTGATTATTGGCTCTGGCAAAACCAACATTCTCCCTGTTTTCAATATAATGAACTTCAGGATATCTGGATTTACTTAGAGCTAACGAATCATCTCCGGAAGCATTATCGACGACCCAGACATCTACATCTCCCGGAACATGTTTAATTGAGCGAAAGACCGAATGAAGACATTGTTCCAAAAGTAATGGGACACGATAATTAACGATAACAATAGACAACAACATGCTGAATCATTGGATGATACAAAAGGGACTGACCAATTTTTAAGATTGTCTATCAGTCCCTTTTCTATATTATTTGATAAGATAAAGGCGTTCAAGAAACGGACACCTTCACAAATTACTCAAACTGCTTACACAGCCTTTTAAGAATGCTTCACAAGGTCTTTGATGCCTCCTACAGCTCCAAGCACACCGGTAGCTTCATAAGGAAGATATACAATCTTGGCCTTGTCGCCATCAGACATAGACTTGAGTGTCTCCATATACCTTAGTGCTATCATGTACTGAATAGGATCAGACCCACTGCCTTGGACCGCCTCAGAAACCAAATGAATTGCTTTTGCTTCAGCCTCAGCAACCAATACTTGAGACTCAGCTTCAGCTTCCGCTTGCAAAATCTTAGCTTTCTTATCCCCCTCGGCATGATTGATAGACTCTTGCATCTTACCTTCCGACTCGCGGATAACCGCCTCTTTGAGCCCCTCGGCTTGCAAGATTTGAGCTCGTTTGTCTCGTTCTGCACGCATCTGCTTCTCCATAGCATCTCTAATGTCTCTTGGAGGATTGATATCTTGCAGCTCAACACGATTCACCTTCACACCCCACTTATTGGTAGCGTCATCCAAAATATCCCTCAATTTACCATTGATTGTATCGCGGCTGGTAAGAGTCTCATCCAAATCCATCTCACCAATAACATTACGGAGACTGGTCTGAGTCAGCTTCTCAATCGCATCCGGAAGATTCTGAATCTCGTAGACAGCTCTTATAGGATCGACAATTTGAAAATACAAAAGTGCATTTATTTCAGTTACCACATTATCACAAGTAATAACATTTTGCTTGGCAAAGTCATAAACAGTCTCACGCAAGTCTATACGATTGACAGTAGCAAAACGGACCATCTGCCCCTGCATTGTCTGTACCGTGTACCTCCAATGCATAGGTCTCGCCTTATCAATAAAAGGAACAACCAGGTTGATGCCGGAGGTAAGTGTGGTATAATATTTACCAAGTCTCTCTATAATAACGACTTGCGATTGTTGTACTATAACCAAACTCTTGCTTATGACGGCAATAATAAGCAAGACCAAAACTAAAAGAATAATTAACGTTGTATTCATAATGTGTTTAATTATTTATGATCGATCAAACGAACTTTCAAGATAATACTGTCATAAGAGACAATTTCTACCATTGTCCCAACCTCAATGGAACCTCCATCAACATTCACCGCACGCCAAGAGTCTCCATCCACCACAACACGGCCTTGTTGTCCATCAGATGTAATTAATTCAGACACCTTAACCTTCCTTCCTATGAGTGCATCCATACCGGTCTCACGCCTACGAGACGAACGCTTGGAGATTCGATTGACAAATGGACGCAAATAGATTAGAGACAAAATCGATCCGGCGCAAAAAAATACGACCTGCCAAATAATCCCAAGACCTATCAGTGCCGGCACAATGGCAATCAAAGCTCCCACGCCAAAACAAGCCACCACAAAACCAGGTGAAAAGATTTCAAAAATAAATAGCAATATCGCAATCACCAGCCACCATTGCCAGGATAAAATATTAAAAGTTAAATGTTCCATAATTATTGTTGAGTTTGACCATAAAGGGAATCAAAACACCTCTTGGCAGGTAAATGTATTGCCTTATGTATCTATGACAAATATAATAAATCATATCCTAACACTGAAAGCATTTTGAATTAATTTCTCAATTGGTTAGGAGAATCGTCTTCTGAATATTATAAAAGGGAACAATGATTAAAATTGGAAATAAATAAAAGGCTGGACATCGGCACTCTTAATCTGGAAAACAATAAAGACAATCAGTAGAAGATAAAAAGCTTGTAATACTAACGGAGAAGCTGTAATGGCTCCTTGAATCCGATGATCGACCTTTTTAGGAATAAAATGAGCTATATATCCCAACAACATCATAGCCAAGACATAGGGATATCCGGCAATAATTTGAGGGATAAGAGCAGGCTGAAAGTCGTAAAAAATCTGATGAAGCACGTTTTGCACAACAAGCATATTGTCGGCTCTGAAAGGGATAAAAACAAATGCTACGAAGTTGAAGGTAACAATAACGCCCATCACTCGCCAAAAAGGCTTCATATCTTTGCCCATTGCCTTACATCTCGGGAATAAATGCATCGTAAACTTATGAATAGCCAAGGCTACACCATGAAGAGCACCCCACAAGATAAACTTAGCTCCGGCACCGTGCCAAAGCCCGCCAAGAAGCATCGTTATCAACAAATTGATGTAAGTCCTAAACCTCCCTTTTCGATTTCCTCCCATGGAAATATAAAGATAATCCTTTAGCCAAGTCGATAACGAAATATGCCATCTACGCCAAAACTCTGTAATAGTGGCCGACTGAAAGGGGGTATCAAAGTTGATATTAAACCTAAATCCAAGCAACAAGGCTATACCAATGGCCATATCAGAATATCCCGAAAAATCGCAATAAATCTGTAATGCATATCCATAAACTCCCAATAGGTTTTCCACTCCATGATAGAGCAATGGCTGATCAAAAATCCTGTCCACAAAGTTTAGACTAATGTAATCACTTATCACAGCCTTCTTTATGAGTCCCGAAACGATCAAAAACAATGCTTCACCAAACTCACTTCTTGTAACAAGAGGACGACGATAAATCTGTGGGATAAAGTCAATAGCCCTTACAATGGGACCTGCCACAAGCTGAGGGAAAAATGACACATAGAATATATAGTCTATCCATCTATGCAAAGGCTTAATACGACCTCTATAAACATCAATGACATAACTCATCGTCTGAAAAGTGTAAAAAGAGATCCCGACCGGCAAGAAAATATCGAAATGGACTACGGTAATAGACTCAAGAACGGGAATACCAAACCAACCTCCAATGAAATGAAGAAAATTGCCGCCCAAATCAACCAAGAAATTGAAATACTTAAAATAGCCCAGTACCCCTAAATTGATGCAGGTACTCAGTATGACAAAAAAACGTCTTAGTCGCTCTCGATGAAAGGTCTTCTCCATCAGTAGAGCGATAATAAAGTCACTTGTCGCCCCGGCCACAAGAAGAAGGAAAAATATTCCGCTGCTTTTATAGTAAAAGTAAAGAGAGAAAAGGGTCACATATATAATACGCAACAATGTTCTCTTCCTTAAAAGCATATAAATTGGCAAGAAACACAAAAACAGAAGGAAGAAGAGCCCACTGGAAAATATCATCGGCGATTCACGATGATAAAGCAACAACTCTCCAATTTTGGAAAAATCTAAACCTTGAATGAAATCCATTTATATATAATCTGTCTTGCTACAATATTGCCAATAAAAGTCCCAATGAAAATATGAAAAAGAACTTCTTACTCATATCTTCGACCGGCAAAAGTAAATAGAATAATTCAATTTAGATACAATAAGATAATAGCAGTATGTGATGATTTCACTATACTGATGAACAATACAACTGACAAATTATGGTGCAAAAAGACAACCATTCACAAACGAAGAAATAGAAAACGAATAATATTATCTGTTAAATAGAAGCTCATAAGCTAAATATTGTAAATATATAGAGGAGTATTTCCATGGAAAAAGTAGCCTGTTTTTGAGCTTAAAAAAGGCCATTTCTTCTATAAAATCAGAGCGAAGGGAGATTTGTCGGCCTTACTAAATGTTAATTTATATAAAGTGCTATTTTTATTTGTCTTTCGCCCGCTTAAAAATCGACTTTAGGCCGCCTTTTTTGGAAGGTCGCGCGACTTGCAATCCATTCTCGCGCTACCTTGAACCTATACTCGCGCGAGGTTGCACCCCAAGTAGCGCGACTTCGCATGTCAAGGTCGCGCGAGATCAGATCCAAAGTCGCGCGAGAACGNGACCCTAACCCTCGAATTTGTGAATTTGAAGTTGAATCAGTGTTGTTTCAGTAGCTTTTAGAGCATTAGAACAGGTAACAGTATTTAACAAATAATCCCCTCTCATGACGAGCTTCACAGCCCAATGACAAGGAGACCTCTTCAGGTTGTATTTCATGTCCACGAAGTCATTGATTTGTTGCATGTCAAGAAGACATATCTTACCCTCTTGAAGGAATGATCCTTCAAGTAAAACAATCATCAAAAGGAAGGTAAGTAACATGATTATCTCCATGGTATCTGTCTTTATCAGTGACTAAGATACTAAAAAGGATCCTCTTTAGCAATGTATCTTCACATCCAACCATGATGATTGTTCTGAAAAAAGCGAAATACAATCGTCAATGAACGGCAATCAAAGAATCTGCAATATCATTGGCAACCTCATCAATTTCGGATGAATCTTTTTGTACAACGACCGGTTTTGGCTTGGGCGTAGGCGAAACTTGTGTAATGGCACCCTTTGAATAACTATAAATGTACGATGGCTCTCTATCCCTGGGGGACACAATCTTACCGTCATGAGCGAGGTATGAGTTCTTGATACCCTCTATACGACCGGAAGCTCGCTTTATCTTATCATGATCCTTTCCGGTCAAATAAAATATGTAGGCATAAGATTCATTCTCCATATCCCCATAGGAGGTTACAATTTCTTTGATCCCGTCACCATCCAAATCGACAGCAGAGATTTGCATCTTGTATTGCACTCTCAGGTTATTAAGAACATCAAACATCTTAGCATAAAAATCAGGTTTGGGCGATATCAGGAGATTCTCATCATGTCCATTGATCTTGACAGCCAATTTGATTCCTACATTATGATCAGGCCCTATTATAAGAGTTTCCTCTTGACCATCATTATTCAAATCGACAGCCAAGCTCTCTTCCTCATCATAAAGCGTATTGCCGTCAGCCATGATATAGTCCTTGGCCGGTATCCCAAATAAAACATCCGAGTATTTAGCAGCCTCAAGTTGCTGTATTCTCGCACTATCCATTCCGGTGCTATCATCATCCAATCCCAATGTACTCTTCTTATTTGAGTTGCAGGAAATAAGGCATAAGGCACAAAAGATTGCCAAACAATACTTCATCATAATAACTTCTTCATTAAAGACATATAAAAACAAACATAGATTGAGACGTAAAAATCTCGCATATATGCTGCCTCTTATCTTGCAAAGATAAATTTAATTATCACAAAATGAGTTGATGACAAAAGACATTCAGAGCACCCTCATATAAAGATATAGCCACCGGACGACGGTAATAAAAGAATATACATATCACGGTACTTGCTACCTCCATTATTTTGGGGGGCTGTGTGACTCTTGGCAAAATAATAAGTATTAGCCTTAACTATATGAATGAAATATATACAGAGGCCAACGAAGAGAACACAAAAACGTACCAAAAGTCAATATACTGATGATACTCTCGAAAGAACAATTAGGAATAATAACGAATGTTAGAAATCAAACATCAGTCCAAATGAAAGTGCAAAACTAAACGGATGCTCGGAGTAATAGGTAGATATTTCTGATCCATTGTCTAACACATAAGAAACTGTCGGCTCTATAAAGACACCTACCTTCGTATTAAAATGATATGAAGCACCGGTCTTCAATCTCATACTGAAAGTAAATGGATGGCTGTGTATCGGACTACCACCGTATACACCATACGCCAAATAGTCCACAGCAATACCTGCTCCACCATAAAAGCTCCACCTATATGTTTTATAAAAATCAGCCTTTAGATCAAACGGAATGCCAATCATATGAAGACGCTGATCTTTCTCATTTCCTTCACTATAAAGGAAGGAGTATCTCAATCCGGTTTGTAAAGAGAATCTTTTGGTAAACTTGTAATTTACTTGAAGACCAACCACAAGTGGCAAACGATGCACAAGAGCTTCACCTTGATCATACAACTTGGCATGATTAGATTCTAACTTGTACACATTGATATTGTTATGGTCATTATCGTCAGGAGTATCATCCTCCGATGAGCCGGGTTTATCGTTTACACCATTAGAGCCGGGCCCATCCGGATCCTCCGGCATGAAACCTGTATCCGAAATACCATTGTTCAATGCTGAATTAGTCAGCCCTATTCCAAAATCTACGCTAAGCGAAAATCTCGAACTTTGCTTCTCTTTAGGCAAAGAAGATTGTGAGACAGAGACACTGAAAGAAGAATCTATTGCAGGTGAATCTATCCTCCTCTTAGAAGGCGGCTGATTGGTGGATTTAGAAGAATTTAAATGATTCTCATCTTCCAAATTATCAGGCACTACAATTTTATCTTCGCCATGGTCTGAGATCTCATATATCGTATATGGATTGATAGGCTCGCTCGATAAAACTGCTTTGGAAATAGATTTCACAGAAACCGTAGAAGAAGGAGCGGATCCCGAAAGTTTTTTCTCCTCCACACATGTTTTGGCAGTCCATTTATGACCTTCTTCCAAAGATGACGAGCTATTGTATTCGATTACTCCATTTCTAACAGGGTACAGAAATACTATCCCAAGAAGGATAACGACACACCATGAAACATAGGGAAGATAAACTCTCAATTTGAGATGATTATGACTTCTATCAAAGGCTCTATCAATGATGCTCCAAGCAGCTTTGAGATTGAAAAATACTGCAGGAATCAGCATAAAGAAGGATAGAAACTTTACCCAAAATGAGCTCTCTTCTTTCTTAGGCAACTTTGAAAGCAAATCCTCCCACCCCTTATCCTCATCAAAGGGGAGAAGTGGAGACTCATCGATCAGTTTGTTTCTGATACTATCGAGCCAATCTTTGCTTTTGTCATCTTGCTTCATTATACCTTCTTTAATTTGTTTATCTCCTTGCAAAGGAACTTCTTGGCCCTTGCCAACTGAGAAGAAGAGCTCTTTTCATTGATTCCAAGTTTCTTGGCAATCTCTTTGTGTGAGTAACCATCCACCACATACATCATAAAGATGGTCTTATATCCGGGAGGCAGTTGATCGATTAGAGCCATCAAATCGCCATAAGACAATGAATCCAAGAAAGATTCTTCAGGCTCTTCTTCCTCCAATTCCAAATCAACTGCTATCGCATCATCAAAAGAACAACAGTCCATCTTCTTGGAGTGTCTCAAAAACATCAAAGACTCGTTAATTACCACTCTTGTAAGCCAAGCCTTAAGAGATCCCTCCCCACGATACTTAAACTTCTCAATACGATCAAAAATTAATAGGAATGAGTCTTGCAATAAATCTTTTGAACTATCCAAATCAGATAAATATCGATTAATTACCCCCAACAAATAGTGCGAGTAGGTACAATACAGAAGTTTCATTGACTCCCGATCTCCCTTTTTACAAGCTTCCGCAAGGGCATCCTCCGATATGGTCAAGTTAGTTTGAATAGTACAAAGAATCTCTATTTACCTAAGTCAATGATAATCCTATGCATAATAGGATCATCGTAATATTTAAAATCACTTGGGTCTATCATCGAATACTTATCCCTATCAATAGTGTCCGAATACTTTTTGCCATCAAGAAGTATTGATTCTATAACGTTAGCACCATCGGCATAAAAGTAAAACTTGAGAACCCTCTCTTGACCGTCCGGGAAAGTAATCTTAAAGGTTTGGTAAGTCTTATGATCATTCGGATTAAACTCCCCAAAGCCCAAATAAATGCCGTTATCTGTTTGATTTTTCAAAACACATACTCCTTTGAAGAACTCCGGCCAGGCTCTCAAGCCATTTTTATTTTTATCAATCTCTCCCAAGTGAGTCTCTTTGCCATTGAAAGTAAACTTCAAAGACTTGTAATAGTCCATGGCAGAATCACTTTGAGGCACAGAACCTTGATTATCAACAATCTCTATGACAAAACAATTGTTCCAATAATCCCTAATCACATCTTCGTTTTCTTTCTTGTCACATCCACAGAATAAGATGGAAAGAAATCCAATCAGTAAAAATACGTTCTTCATTCGTCTGCAATTATATGTGGACTTGAATTATTCTTATCCTTCTACCTTCTTAAATGCAAAAAGCAAAAAATACTGCACGAGTACAGAAGGATTAGCTCAAAATAAAAACATACTCCGACTCCTGAGTAAGAGTAACTTCATGCCCATAACTCTCTTCATGAGCATAGTACAAAGCGATTGCTCTAAGTAAAGATCTTCTAAAAATCTGCTCTTTTTCTGCATCTAAACTTAGTTCGGGCAAATTAAGACCAAGGGTTAAAACACCTCTCTTATCCTCTTCCAGACCCTCTTTCTTCACCTCCCCAAAATATAATTCTGCACTGTACCAAGCATCATGAGAAGCGACCAAAACTGCAAGTAGCTGCATTGTTTGCTGACATTCTTCGTCTGCATTGTCATCCATATAAATCATAGAGGGATACACTCCATCATAGCCACAAGCATTAAGATATTCGGTCCATGGGAAATATTGCACTACCCTTCCCAGTCCCAATCTGGGAGCTCTAAAGTTTTGTCCGCCGAAGCAAGGCTCATCATCATCCATATCAAAAGGAGATGTATTCATGTTGTCGTCATTCATCTAAATATAGCTTATCTTTGTGCCAATAAAGGTATATATATTATATCACTTGGAAAGGAAAGATGATGAAGGTACAGCTATGGTTATTGTCGGGAGGACCAGTAACCACAAGTTGAAGTTCGAATCTTGTCATCACAATGTTATTAAGGCAGAGATAATTAAATGGGAAAAATTAATTGTATAGGCATTCTTACTTCCGGAGGAGATGCTCCCGGGATGAATGCAGCAATCAGAGCCGTCACAAGGGCTGCTTTGTATGAAGGGATAAAAGTCAAAGCTATTTATCGTGGATACAAAGGGTTGATTAGTGGAGAGATAAAGGAATTTCATACAGAAGATGTCAGCAACATCATCCTAAGGGGTGGTACAATCCTAAAAACTGCCAGATGCCAAGAGTTTGTAACTCCGGAAGGTCGAAAGATGGCTTACGATCGTTTGGTCGAAGAAGAGATCGATGCTCTTGTTGTCATTGGAGGTGATGGATCTCTTAGTGGTGCATCTGTCTTTTCTAATGAGTTTAATTATCCTGTGGTTGGGCTTCCCGGTACAATCGACAATGACTTATATGGTACAGATATTACAATCGGGTATACTACGGCACTCAACACCATTGTGGATGCAGTGGATAAAATCAGAGATACAGCATCCAGTCATGATAGGCTTTTTATTGTCGAAGTAATGGGAAGAGACGCCGGTTTCTTGGCGCTAAATGGAGCCATAGCAACCGGAGCTGAAGCTGCTGTCATCCCGGAGTGTAAATATGGTCCCGACCAGTTGATGTCATCCATTTCTCATGGTCTGAGAAGCACAAAAAATAGTAGCATTATACTTGTTGCCGAAAGTGAAATTACCGGAGGTGCCATGGGGGTAGCCAATCTCATCAAGGACAGATATCCAGATTATGATGTTAGAGTAACGATACTTGGACATATCCAAAGAGGTGGCAGTCCTTGTGCAACAGACCGAATCATCGCAAGTCAGATGGGAATAGAGGCTGTTAGAGCTATCCTCGAAGGACAAAGAAATGTGATGGTAGGAATTATGAATGGAGAAGTGGTCTATGTACCTTTCGACCGAGCTATCAAAGGAAACAAACCTGTAGGAGACAACATGCTCAATGCACTTGCTATTCTCTCCATCTAATACAGACAGACTGGCGGCAAAGTTTCAACAGAGGCTGGAGATCTGGTATGCAGATGTCTTTCGGCCTCTGCCTTGGCGTGCTACAACCGATCCTTATAAGATCTGGCTTAGTGAAGTGATCCTTCAACAAACAAGGATTGATCAAGGCACAGACTATTATCATAAGTTTATCGAAACCTATCCCACCATAAATGACCTTGCATCTGCAAAAGAAGACGAAGTATTGAAGCTATGGCAGGGATTAGGATACTATTCAAGAGCACGCAATCTTCTCAAAGCAGCAATCATTGTCAGGGACAACTACGATTGCACTTTCCCTACTGACTACAAAAAAGTATTGAAACTTCCGGGAATAGGGCCCTATACAGCTGCAGCAATTTTGTCTTTTGCTTTCAACATGCCTTACGCAACAGTCGATGGTAATGTATCGAGAGTAATAAGCAGAGTATTTGCCTATGAGAGCGCTATTGACAGCACAGAAGGTAAAAAAGAAATCGACCGCCTTGCAACAGAGCTAATCGACAAATCAGAACCAAGGATATACAACAATGCAATGATGGAGTTAGGAGCAACTTTATGTGTCCCTGACACTCCTCAATGCCCCAAGTGTCCGGTGAAAGATTTTTGCCGCGCCAACTATATGGGAATAGCCGAGATGCTGCCCAAAAAACAACCTAAAAGAAAAGCTAAACCAAGATTCTTTGAATACATACAGATAATAGATCCGGAGAAACAACTAATGCTTCTAACAAGAAGAGAGGGGAAGGACATTTGGAAAGGTCTGTATCAGCCAATCCTTATAGAGAGTAACTCCAATGAAGAGCCGGGAATGTTTATTGAACAGATAGAACAGGACAAAAGATTTGAGGAAATCAAAGAATTAAAGGTCAACAGCTTTACAGAAATAGAAACACATATTCTCAGCCACCAAAAAATTATGGCAAGGCTATACAGAGCTACAGCAAGCCTTCAAGAAGACCAAATATACCTACAAGGACAATACAAAGCAATCAAAATAGAAGATGCCAACAAGCTGGCTTTTCCTAAACTACTGACAAACCTATTCGAAAAGCCAAACAGTCTCTTCTAAGGGTGTCAATCACAAAAACTATCTATAAAACCATTTCACTTGATTTTCAATCTCACACAGAAATCATTGCTATTGAATAAAACTATTGCGACAACATCCAACTTGGATTTCATAAAACCACCTTCTAAATCGTAATCTAAGCATTTGCTGTTATTTGTTTTTTACCTCGCCTATACATTGTGATTGGGTTTATTGTCAGATGGCCAAACTTTCATCTGCATAGGGGATGAGAAACTCTCCATGATATTAAAGACGCTTTTGCATGCAAGGCATCTATCCCTACAGATAATAATCTAAGTCTCAGAGTGAGACCATTTATATCAGATAACCGACTTTGATCTTTGAGGGTGTGCTTTTCAAAAAGGTACGCAACTGCATAAATAAAACAATTGAATACACTAAAGATGCTCTTTTCAACTTTTCAGTGAGATACCACAAACAAAGATACCAAGCCTGTATACATTTACTCCTCAAAGCCAAAAATGTTGGTAGAACATCGAAGTATCACATACATTCAACTTCTCAAAGCCATTTGGAACTTTATAACTTCACACCAAAATGGTGGGGAAATTTAGTAGACGATAATCATTTCTAAGATTATAAAACGACGATATATAATCTATAAAGAAAACAATTCCTAATGACGGTCATTAGAACCTGCCATCTAACGACAAAACCGGATTCAAGACAAGTTTCACCCCATCCGGTTATATGACAAAAAGGGCTGCGTCAAAACAATGTTTGACACAGCCCCTTAATATAGAGCTAACAACTTCAGCTAATTACTTATTTAGCATCTGTTTTAGACTGACGAGCAGAATAGTTTACATTAAGAGCGTTAGCCTTACGCAACTGTTCCTTAACGTCAGAAATTACTTTCATATTAAGATCCTTATCACCCTTGATAGAAACCGTCATAAGTTTACGACGTTCATCTCTAATTTTACCCTCTTCAGTTTTTACATAAGTATAAACCTGTGATGGGTCTTGGGTAATCTGGTCATTTAGCTGAATACAAGGCTTAGAACCATACTTAGCTTGATAAGATTGCACCGGCTTACCTACATAAATGAAAGTAACCAATGATTTCTCTTCAAGTTTTGACAATTCAGTTGCATTCGGCAATTGACTATACTGAACTTTTGGTGTTACCTCACGGATTGTCGTTACCATCATAATAAAGAACAGAAAGGCAAACACCAAGTCAGGCAAAGATGACGTATTCAATTCCGGCATCTCTCGCTTACCTGCTTTACTAAATTTTCCCATATCTTATTCTTTACTTTAGATTAGACAAAGGCATTTCCGAAATGTGCATCGGATATGCTTCTACGACAGCCTTTTGCTTTGCAGGTGAAAGATCATCAAACTTCTGATGGAACTTTTCCTGAGCAAAATTATTCCAAACTTCATTGTAAGCCTTTAAGAGCTCATTCTGTACATTAATGTACATCTGGTAGCTTGTCTCAACCTCATTCTTAAGTGAGATTGCATAGCTTGAAGTAGTCAATTTAAGATTGCCCAAATAAGGAACTTCTCTAACCTCTTTCTCGGGAAGAGCAGGATCATCCTTAGGGTTCGTGATAAAATTGACAACAACATCTTTGAGTTCGTCAAGTCTTACGGGTATGGTTTGGTCACCGGCACCACCACCATTTCTATGAAACACGACAATCTTATCTTGTCGGTTCACCAACAAACGGAGGATGTTACGGTCATTGATCTCAACATCTTGTCTTTGTTGTTGCTTATCTGCCATCGGCGGCAGACGTCTCTTCAAACCTTTATCCGTATCCATTGAAGTCGTAATCAGGAAGAAGATAAGCAACATAAAAGCGATGTCGGCAGATGATGATCCGTTAATACCCGGCGTTTTTCTTTTCTTACGAGCCATAGCTTAATGTTTTCTTATAAATTCTGATTACTTCTTCAGCAAATTTTTGCGGATAGCACCCCAAATCAATGCGATAATAACCAATACGAACATTGTATAAATCGTATAGAGCCACATATCGGCAAGTTTTAGGGTTACATCATTGTTATATACTGCAGCATCAGCATTCAAAGGAAGCTTTGCGGTACTACCTACAGCGTAAGATATACCGAAAACAGCAACCAATAGAAGAACGCTTACCACAGATACTGTTGCCTTTTTAGCATTTGTTTGGAAAGATCTGATAAGACCTGAAACACTAAAGGCTACGGCAACTATCGCCGTTATGAAAAAGATGGCGTAGGTCCAGTAGAGCAGTATGTCTGTGTTGTTATAAATCTTCATTGATCCCTCCATGGTATAACCTCCAAGGAAGAAAAGAAGAAGTACAACAATAGATATACCAACCAAGGCCATCAATGTCCAAGAGGACACCTTTCTAATTTTTGATACAGCCATGGATGATATTATTTGTTAGATTTCAAATTGTATTTAATAACGAAGTCAATAAGAGAGATTGAAGCATCTTCCATTCTGTTTAGAATACCTTCAACCTTAGAGAGGATATAGTTGTAGAAGATCTGAAGGATCAAAGCAACAACAAGACCACCAATAGTAGTAATAAGGGCAACCTTCATACCACCTGCAACGACTGTCGGGCTAATATCACCTGCACGCTCAATGTTATCGAATGCAAGCACCATACCAACAACAGTACCCAAGAAACCAAGTGATGGAGCCATAGCGATGAAAAGTGTAATCCAAGAAAGGTTCTTTTCAAGAAGACCTCCTTGCACACCACCGTAAGAAACGATAGAGCGTTCAACAACATCTACGCCTTGATCGATTCTCATAAGACCTTGGTAAGCGATAGATGCGATAGGACCACGTGTATCACGCGCAATTGTCTTAGCACCTTCTACATCACCACGTTCGAGAGCTTCCTCGATTTGCTTTAGGAACTTCTCGTAGTTTGTATCAGCAAGGTTTAGGTAGATGATACGTTCCAAGCAGATAGCCAAACCAAGGATCAATGCAATAGCAACGAGAGCCATAAAGTCAGGACCACCTTCAATAAACTTTGTCTTAAGTTCTTGATGGAATGAACCTTCCTCGTCTGTTGTCATTTGATCAGCAGCAACAGTTTCAGCTTGTTGATCAACAGTAGAATCAGTTTGTTCTGTAGCAACAGTCTCTTGGTTAGAAGAATCTGCTGCAGTTTGCGCATCCTGAGCCAAAGCTGTAGAACTAAGACCTACAGACAAGGCAATGCATACGATACTAGCAAATAACTTTTTCATCGTGATTTGATTTTGAATTAATTGTTTTCTTTTATTATTCCTTTTTGTTTGCGGAGAGGGCGGGATTCGAACCCGCGAAACGCTTTTGGCGTTTACGCACTTTCCAGGCGCGCCTCTTCAGCCACTCGAGCACCTCTCCATAATCTACAAATCCACTTGCATCTTATTCAATCACAACGAGTTAAACAATATTACCCAGCGATACACCTCATAAAATGCTCCATAAAGGTAGTGACATTGTTCGGAAATACTCCGCAAATCTATATTATTTTCCTCACAATTACCTCATTTTGGGTCATTGTTCCCTAAAACCGGCGATAAATTTAATGCAAATAATCGATTTGTGTTCTCAACAAGCATATTTTTAAGATCCGATATATCAAGATTGTATATCTCAGCAATTTTGTTGACGACACTTACCACAAATGCCGGTTCATTTCTTTTGCCCCGATTTGGTACCGGAGCCAAGTAAGGAGCATCCGTTTCGACTAACAATCTATCTGTTGGGACCTTATGAATAAATTGAGGCAAATGACTTTTTTTGAATGTGAGCACACCATTTATTCCGACCATAAAGTTAGGATATTTCAATATCTCATCCAACTCTTCCTCGGTGCCTGTAAAGCTATGAAACACCCCTTTTACATTAGGAGCGACAGCCATAACAATATCAAGAGTTTGCAACACAGCATCACGAGTATGCAAGATCAGAGGCAGGTTTAATTGCTCAGCCCACTTGGCCTGAACTTTAAGAGCTTCTTCCTGCTGTTTTTGCAATGATTTGTCCCAATACAAATCCATACCCACCTCTCCTATCGCCACAAACTCATGTTTAGACAATTCCTTTTCAATAGACTGAAGTTGTGATAAATAAGCATCCTTGACTGATGTTGGATGCAACCCCATGGCCATCTTTGTACATTCGGGATATTGAGCATGCGTATTGTAGAGTCGTGATACAGAATCTTCAGCAATATTTGGGAGAATCATCAGTTTGACTCCTTCCTCCAAAGCTCTTTTTACTACCTCATCCCGATCAGCATCAAATTCGGGCTCAAAGATATGAGTATGCGTATCTACTATCATCCTACATCTTTCTATTTTCCAATCCCTGAAGAAGAGTTTTCAGGTCAGCAACATCATATCCTTTTGACTCCAACTTCTGCAACGAATCTAAGGCCTCTTGATTGAATTGTGCAATCATATTGCGAGCCATCTGAGGGATCTTCAAATCTTCGTATAAGGCAGTAAACCAATTTATTTTCTCGAGCTGCTCGGGCGTTCTGTCTCTCATCTCGACAGCATCAGCAGAGACAACATTGATCATACGACGAGTTGCCTCTTCACGCTGAACAGGAGAAGCCTTCTCAAGCGCACTTATAAGCATAAATGTCTTCTTATTGTTGAGAATATCCCCACCGGTTGGTTTCCCTAACACTTTAAAATCAGCATACACATCCAGATAATCATCCTGAAGTTGAAAAGCCAAACCCAATGCCACTGCAAAATTATATATAAGAGCAGCATCTTCATCTGATGCACCACCGGCTATTGCCCCCATAAGAGCTGAATAGGCCGGAAGTTCAGCAGTTTTGAGACGTATCATCTGCAAATATTGATCTACCGATACATCATCTGTTTCTTCAAAAGCCACGTCGTATTGCTGTCCCTCACAGACCAAAAGAGCCATTTGAGTAAAAAGAGGATATATCTTAGCCAACAAAGCCTTATCCTTCACCTTATTGAGTTCCTCATATGCCATAAGCAACATAGCATCACCCGATAAAATAGCTTGATTACTTCCCCATCGTTTAAAAACGGTCGGTTTATTTCTTCTTATTGGGGAAGCATCCATTATATCGTCATGAATAAGCGTGTGATTGTGATAAATTTCAACAGCTGAAGCAATAAAAATAGCATCATCAGTATCTCCAAATAGTTTGGCACTGAGACAACACAACATTGGCCTAACCCTTTTACCTCCGGAACCAAGTGTGTAAAATACAGGTTCATAGAGACCAAAGGGAGCGCGCTGACTATTATAAATCTTTGATAAATGAGATTCGATATGGGTAATAAGCTCTTTACTTGTCATACGAAGATAGCTTATAGATTAGGATAAAATTAGTGAGGAGAATAATTGGTCTTTGAATTTAGGAGAAAAGACAATTCCACCGACAAAAACAACAGAGCAGATATAAAAAAGAGACTGACCCCAAGATTGGGAGCAGCCTCTTTATATATGTATATCCAGGCCTGCCTATAACGGCATGGCTCCATTTTATCAGTTTCTAAGCTGGAATACAACCGGAAGTGTAAACCTTGTTCTTACAGGTTTACCACGCTGCTTACCAGGCTTCCATTTCGGCATATTGCTAACCAC
This sequence comes from Falsiporphyromonas endometrii, assembly GCF_042654485.1. NCBI lineage: Bacteria > Pseudomonadati > Bacteroidota > Bacteroidia > Bacteroidales > Porphyromonadaceae > Falsiporphyromonas > Falsiporphyromonas endometrii. The sequence goes on from NZ_JBHSGO010000049.1 coordinate 30,276, forward strand.
ACGGATAGCTTCTTTGTCGAGTGAAGGGTCTACACCACGTACAACCTTAACGTCTGTAGCAGAACCATCTTTCTCAACAACGAACTGAACGATCACACGACCGGATACATTGTTTTCGATAGCTGCTTCAGGGTAGCGTACATTCTTGCTTAGCCACTTCATCAATTCACCAGCACCACCGGGGAACTCAGGGTTTTCTTCAACAACAACGAAGATCTGTCTGTCATCTTCCTCTTCCTTCTGAACCGGCTTTACAACAACTGGAGGAGGTGGAGGCAACTGACGATCTTGGTCTGCTGACACAAGAGATACCTTTTCAACCTTTTGGCTGTTGTCAACAACCTTAAATTCATCAGGCAACTGAACTTCCTGAACGGGAGCTTCTTCCGGCTCCGGCTGCTCTTCTTGCTGTTGTGGGTCTTCAACAACAGGAGCATCATCGATGTCTGCGATGTTCAACTTGTCTTGTACCTGCACTTCAATCTCATCGTACGAACGAAGTTCTAAGAACACGTATACGATGGATAATGCAAGCACCAATCCAAGAAGAAAGGAAAGGAACTTGCCTTTCTCTAAGTCCGCTTTAGGCGATTTCTTGATTTCCATATATGCTTTCTATGTTTGATATTTCAGCTTTTGGGCAAAAATACAAAGTTTTTCTATCAAAATGCACTTTCTAAAGTCACATTCTTCGTGACAGACCAACTTTACATGCTTCAAAGATAGTACCAAAAGTAATACAACTAAATGAATTTCTTAAGGTATCTATAAAAATAGGATATAGACAAATAGATTAACACTCTAAAATACAAATAGTTATAATCTATTTCCATTTTATTGAAACAAAAATATAAGAGTTTATGATTCAAACTTCCTATTGTTTAAAATCCTTTTCGGTTATCTTTTGGATGAATGTCGCACAAACAGCTCGCACGCCCCTTAGTCAGACTCAAAAAAGTTCAAAACAATTTCATACATACAACCCCATAAGGAATCATATTCAAGATGAAGTTAAATCCTCTTGCGGAAGACAAAGCTAAAAAGAGTATTTGGAATAACAATTCCATAACGAACTATTATGCACCATTATCAAGGAAAAGAATACCCATAGGAAGTCTGACTGCAAAATCAAGGGCTGCGACCTCTCTTTGATCTGTCACAGCCCTTACAAATCTATTTTATAAGCGTTTAGATAATTTGATTATAGTGCAATCTCTTCAACATTCTCTACTGTATTGCCCAATATATCGGTATCACTATACCTATTAACAAAGGCTACAATATGGACATTCGAAAGGTTACAATCTTTTGGAGGAGCAAAACTCTTTGACTCAAAACTAAAAGAGCCATCATCTTTGATTTTAATCAAATCTCCTTGTGCTGAAGTAAAATAACCTCTTACAACATGATCGAGTTTATCTCTTGTTATTGGCTTGGGATTGATCACCCCATCTTCAGTCATCACTACGGTTAAGAAATAATCTTGTGAAGTGACAGGTACAGATGGGACAAACTGTCCGGTGACAACCACACTGATAGTTCCGCCCGTTTGAGTTGGCTTTATTTGCAATTTCACAACTGATTTTAAGTCCTTTAGGACAGACCAAAAGGTATCATTGAAGCGTTTTTCTGACGCATAAGAACCAATACTGATCATTGGTCCGACATTAGACTTATTGACCGGGTCATTATAGGACATTCGATTGAGCATAATGGCCGGTGTAAATTGGCCTTGTTTACCCCAAAAAGGAGCATAATATTCAAACTGAGGCAATGTAAAATCATCATTCTTATAACCATAATGGATAGAAAGATTCACTATTCTTGAATCATACATAGGCTTTGAAAACTGACGTTCATAAAATGGTTCAGCAACCATTTCGCAGGCACCGCATCCAATACCGGTAAAGCATTCTGCCAACACCTTTCGATCGTACAGATTTTCAGCTACAACTTTTATTGGGACTCTGCAAATCAATGCACCAGAACGAGCAATCAATTCTGTCTCGCCCTCTTTTAGTCCTTCTACCATAACCCCATCCAACTTCGCAATTCGATCGTCAGCGACCTGAAGGACCGGCTGCAAATCCTTAGGCTTAGATATCACTTTGAGAGATATTTTTTGACCTATTACCAAATTGATCTGCTCAGGTTCTACCTTTAGAGTATTCTCCTCTTTATCCTCTTTGGAACAAGAAAGGAGTGTAACTAAGGTCAATAAGAAAAATAAAATACGAAGATTCATAGCTTAAATAATCACTTTATGCATAGCAATGCCATCGGAAGAGACAACCTTAACGATATATTCGCCCTTCGGCAACTTATGCAATGGGTTCAACATAACACCATCCATTCTAAAGACATAAACCTCAGCTCCAATTATGGGATCAATAACACCATCAGTTATATGCAATCTTGGAGCATAAGAGACTTTTTCCATAGAAAGAGGGAAGAAAGAATAAGGTGTTTCTGTTGCATTAAGTATACCATTGTTATTGAGATTTTGTGGATCATAGAAATGCACAAAAGCAACAAAAGCGGTATTCTTAGGTACAACCGGAGCAAGACCATTCAATAGATCAGAAGGAAGTCTAAAACTTTTCTGATAAATGTACTTTCCACTTGCATCCACATTCAATAGTTCTCCCTCGGGAGCAGTTACATAATATCTTACAGCCTCATTGTGTAAATACGATTTATTCTCACTGCTCGAAAGTCCTCTCTGATTGCGTGCCTTTATTCCATTTTGAATCATACATATAGTAATATAGGGCGCAAGATCTTTTGGTTTGTCCGGAGAAATAACCCCCTCGGCACGAAGTTCGATCATACCATCTGAAGATGTACCGGTCTGAAGATCGATTGTTGCATAAGCCGGCATCTCCATTGTTTCTTGAAGTGCAGCGAGAATATTTTCAACAGAATTGACCTGCGTAATACCCCTTCTCTGACTTACGGATGTCAAGCTATAATTATCCATATTACGATCGATAAACAAACTCGGACTAAAACCTCCACCTAAGAAAAACCTATTGAGATAGACCTCCCCATCGGCTGTCAAAAAGTCTGTAGAAGAGCCACTATGATGATTGATCAAGATAGGTCTATACTGTGCAGCTTTCTCCAAAGCAGCCTCCACCACCCTATGGCCTCTGGGACAACCTGTACACTCTTCATTAGAAAAGAGCTCTACCAATGGACGCCTTACAATAGGATCGCTCCTCAACAAGGTGACTTTTTTGACTGCTTCATAGGCCAGCGGATTATGTACATCGTTGACCTCAACAACTTTGACCCCAATCTCAATTGAATGTAAAGATTCATATTTCTTCAAATCAACATCAATTTGAGGATGAAGGATTTCTATCTTGGAGGATTTAGCCAAAAGGGGTTTAGACAGGTGAAGTTTATAAGACTTTGTCTCTTCGCCTATTCTAATTTGCAATGTAACAGACTTAATTGGATTGAGGCCCGGATTTCTAATTTCTAACGGTATATCCGGCTGGCTATTTAACTTCATAACCGACTTCAAAGCAATCCTATTAAGAATGGCCATATTGCCAAGTAAATTATCCGGTCCGCTTACCACTAACTGTATCGGTAAACTATTGTATGACATTTGGGTAGCATCCATCCATTGTCCTTCAAGACAAATCCAAAAACTTCCGGGCAAGGATCCGGTAGGATCAAGCATAACAATATCTTTTTGAGGGTCACGGCATATAAAGTCATATCCCATATAATAATACCCCTCTTCTGCCTCTTCCAAGTTGTCTATCGCCAAGGGAGCCTTAAAAAGGGCCTCATTCCAATCATTCGTTGTATGCAATTTGGCAATTGACCCACTTATTCTTTTGTATTTATTGCTTCGCAAAGAGGTTTTGACCTCATCTTTAAACTCAGCACACGCAAAACGCAATCCCAAAATTTGGCACCCTTTGAGGCCTTTTATCATTTCAGCAGGGATCTGACTTTGTACTTGTACCAATGTATTGGGCGTATTGAATGCCATTGAAACCTGCGAATTTACCGTTTTGGGATAGCTAAATCCAATGTAAGCTTTAGACTGTGCAGACAATTGATTTGCTCCAATCAAACAACTGACTAAAGCAGAAAACAATGTCAAGCCTACAGGCCAAAGCCTGGAATGTATCATTTTAGAAAACATAGTATTATGATTATGCAGAAATACAAATACCGACTTTATAATCCAACAGTACAGCCATTCCATCGGCCTCCATGTCTTATAAAGTCGGCATCTCTTTTTGATATTACTTTCTTACTCTTTTCAAAATCCTCATAGCTCTGCGATTATGATTGACCTTCTCAGTCTGACCATCGCAATTGTATGATAATTGGGTAGTCTCATCAAGATACCACTCATCATAGACATCTTTATTAAGTGGCAAAGTCAAATCTTCACTCACCTTGATACATTTCAACTCAGGATTGTCATAGGCAGAAAGATGCTTGATAGCACTGGTATTCCCGTTGTCCAAACGCAATGAGATAAGTTTATTCCCATTTACCTCCACATGATTAAGCGCAGACTGATTTGACAAATCAATAGCCTTTATATTACAATCTCTTGCAAAGAAATTTATAAGTTTAGAAGTCTTAGTGATGTTTATACCGGTAATTCCCCTATTACCTCCGATAGACAAATCGATAAGTTTTGTCATTCCATCAATATTGATCACGCCGTTATTGACGTATTGACCATTCTCTTCCGGGTCAACATTGGTCGCACTAAACTTTTGAATGTTTTTGTATTTGTTCAAAATTGGCTGGATAAGCACTCGAGATTCATCAAATGTAATATCTTCGATACGAGGCATTTCTGACGGCCAACTGATACCATTGTCCGAAAGATTTTTAGCTCCATATACATGAAGTACCTGAAGTTTTGAACAACCGGACAAATTAATAGACTTAATCTTGGGGGCATTGATTACATCCTCTATAATCAGACCGGTCAGTTCTCGACAGGAAGAAAAGTCAAGGGAGCTACTTTCTACCCATGAAATATATGCTCCATCAAGATGAGGAATGGTTGTGAGATCCAGTTTAGAAACAGCAGGAAGGTCACTCAACATAATGTTGGTAAGTTTTGGAAGTTTATCAAAATCTATCTTCTTCAAAGTCTTACAGCCTCTAACCATAAGAGCCATTGCATTAGGGAACCACTTAAGATCCTCTGTTGATTGCAATGACCTTCTTGACTTCTCTACACCATCTTCAATTTCTATAATATCAAACAGAGCTAAAGTATTTTCTTTCCCGGTCAAACGAGCTGCCTCTTTTTTAGAAATCTCTCCATCACCATTATAGTCAATACATCCCAAAACAGCGCCATCTTCGGTAGGAAGGCCCTTGACTACACACTCTTTAAAAACAGGATCGACAAACGAGATCAAATCTTTGGAACTGACCAAAACCTTCACTGAAGCAGTCTTACCCTTAGCCGAAACGGTAAGCTCTGTTGCACCCTCTTCAACACCGTGAAGAATACCATCTTTTGAGACGGATGCCACTGATGAATTTGCAACTTTAAAATCAGCCTGCACACCTACGGGCAAACCATTTACGGATACCTTAAGATCCTCTCCCTCATTAACTCTTAATGGATTAGGAGATATAGACAAATCTCCTACCGGAGCCTCATTAACAGTGACCATTACAGTCGCTTTAGCTCCATCTTTCGTAATAGCTTCAACTTGTGTTTCACCTTTCGAAACCCCGGTTATAACACCATCGCTCACTGTGGCAATAGATTCATTCAAAGATTTCCAAGTCGCCGGACCTTGTGTTTCAGGCTCGATGATTGCCAAAACCTTTGCCGTTTCTCCCACATTAACTGTCACCTTATCAGGCGATACAGTAATAGTTGTTGCCTTATCATCCTTGCTGCATGAAGAAAATGCAAAACAAGTCAAGACAAGGATTGAAAAAGACAAAACTCTTCTAATACTTGCATTCATGATTTTTGAATTGATTATAAATAAAACATATTCACCTAATATCGTTCAATAGCATATAGCCTAAGGTATATCCTCTTTGATTTGCAATAGTTCATGTGTCAAGCAACAAATCACATATAAGATATGGACCTTCTGTATACAACTTCAGACCAGCTGTAATACATGACTTTTCACAAAGGTATAAAAGAATTTATAAACAACTAATTATACTCCCAGGTAATAGATAAGATCTTAAAAGGGTTGGTACACCGAAACTACGATAGGTATTAAGGAAAAGGAAAGCATAAAAAGAGGTGCACAAACCTGTACACCTCTTTTTATGCTTTGATTAGTAGACTTTAGTCGTCTATCTTCACAATGTCACATCAAATCAATAGTTCTGAGCCATTGGTTGGAAATAAGATTGTGGATGCTTGCAAGATGGACATTTTGCAGGAGCCTGTTTAGCTTCTACTACATAACCACAGTGGCGACATTGCCATAGGATAGCCTCTTCTCTCTTAAAGACTGTATCTGTCTTAACACGATCGAGAAGTTTTAGATATCTCTGCTCATGCTGATATTCAGCCTTAGCAATCTGCTTAAAAGTATTAGCAATATCTCTAAAGCCCTCTTCTTCTGCAATCTTTGCAAATTCAGGATAAAGTTCTGACCACTCTTCATTTTCACCACCGGCAGCAGCTTCCAAATTTTCTGCTGTTGTACCAATGATACCTGCGGGATACATTGCTGTAATTTCTAGCATTCCACCCTCAAGATACTTAAAGAAAGTCTTAGCATGTACTCTCTCTTGTTCTGCAGTTTCTGTAAAGATAGCTGCGATCTGCTCGAAACCTTCTTTCTTTGCTACACTAGAAAAATAGGTATATCTATTACGAGCTTGTGACTCACCTGCAAATGCCTTCAATAGGTTTTGCTCTGTTTTTGTTCCTTTAATGGACTTTTCCATATCTCAAAAATTTAAATACTAACAACTATATAAATATAATATTGTACAACAATATAACAATAAATTGGTATCAACACCCTCCATTCGCCCAAATACACATACGAAAGAGCACCAACACCTCTACAAATGTAGACTTTAAATTTGTGGATTACAATAGATTTATCCACATCCCTCGGTAAAAGATACCTACATTTAGGTAACAATAAATGATATAAGATTGTTCATATTGTCTCACTAAAAACTGTTTTTGATCCGGCAACAATTCTCCAAGATAGTCGCAATAGCCATTGTCCAATACAATATCTACACAAGGCAACTTCACAACAGAGCTTCACAAATCAACTATTGCCATATTGTCAATAATACTGCCAATATGACAAAAAGCATAAATAAACCTTATTGGCACAGCTATTGCTTTATACCATAGTGAAAGGTGATTGAATAATTACCTAACAATTAGACAGACAATATAATCTGTTTAAAGTAAATAGAAAGTATAATAAATAAAAAAGGAGATAAAATTATGATGCCTATTAAAAGAACAAATGACTGGTTACCCAGCATGTTTAATGATTTTTTCAGTAATGACTGGATGGCTCAAACTAATGCAACTGCCCCGGCAATCAATGTAATTGAGAACAAGGATGGCTATCAAGTTGAAGTAGCAGCACCCGGCATGAACAAAGAAGACTTCAAGCTTCACATTGACGAGAACAACGATCTTGTTATTTCAATGGAAAAGAAAGAAGAAAAGAAGGAAGAAAGTGATGGCGATCAAAAGCCACGCTATTTGAGAAGAGAGTTTTCTTACTCTAAGTTTAGACAGACTCTAATCCTTCCCGAGAACGTCGATCACGACAAGATTGAAGCTTCTATGAACGATGGAGTTCTTACTATCCAAATTAAGAAACTCACACCGGAAGAGCTTAAAAAGTCAACAAGAGAGATTACTATTAAGTAAGCACTCTTAACTTATAACTAAAGGGAAGCAGCAAGTTGAATCCTCCAAGATTCACTGCTGCTTCCCTTTTTTTATTTCATAAGCCTATTGTAAAGGCCTTAATTGTCGGGATTACACCAATCTCACTCCTCTGAAAAGAATGATCTGATTGGGATGGATCAATCCTCATTATCCGAAGAATTAATCTCCACTTTGATCAATTTGAGCTTTTCTTTTGTGAGCTTTATGTCTTCTTCCAGTCTTTTCTTTTTACGCTTCATATCATCGACCAACTTATTGCCTCCCTTGCTATCAACCGTGAAGCAACTTAAATTGTGCTCATATGTATGAAGTTCCTGCTTCATCCGATCAAGGATGCGACCTATACGATCTCTTTCCCTAAACAATGCATTTTTAGAACTATCTGCTATCTCTTTGAGAGACTCACTGTAGTTGTCCAGTTTTCTGTGATTTCTATCCAACTTCAATTTATTATACAAATCATCAGAAGCCTTTCTAAAAGCCTCTTTGATATTGTCTTTCTCCTTGTAAGGAACAAAGCCGATCGATCTAAACTGACTCATCAAGGAAGATAGTTGTTCTCTTGCAATATTCTCATCCTCTTCATTCATCAAGGCCTCAAGCTTGGCAATAATTTCTTTCTTCGCTTTAAGGTTTTCCTTAAACTCTCCTTGACCTTGAGAAAAGTTTTCCTTTTTTCTTTCGAAGAACTTGTCACAAGCAGATCTAAATCTATCCCACAAAGTCTGGTTATACTTTCTATGTACGGGACCTACCTCTTTCCAGTCTTTCTGCAGCTTGATAAGCCTGTCTGCAGTAACCTTCCAATCAGTACTATCTTGCAAACTTTCTGCTTCATCAACCATCGCTTGCTTCTTTATGTAGTTTTGATCAAGTTCGCTGCGTCTTCTGGAGAAGAAAGTACTCTTATTGGCAAAATATGCATCGCAAGCAGCACGGAATCGAAGATAAATTTTTTCGTTTTCCTTCTTAGGCGCAAAACCAACAGTTTTCCATTCCTTCTGCGTATCAATAATAAGCGTTGTAGCTTTCTTCCAGTCACCCGGTTGTTTGAGATTGTCTGTATTGATAGCCTCAATCCTCTCGCAAAGCGATTTTTTCTTTTCAAGGTTTTCTTCCTCTTTGGCTTTAATCTTTTCGAAAAACTCTTGATGACGCTTATTAACCTTAGAAGAAGCCTCCTTAAAGCGAGCCCAAATACTGTCTCTCAAATCCCTGGCAACCGGTCCAATCTCTTTCCATTGTCTGTGCAAAGTTTGCAACTGGCGAGCTGCACCAATCACATCATCACTTTCGGACAAAGCCTCAGCCTCTTCACAGAGAGCAGTTTTTGACTCAAGATTCTTCTTAAAGTCATATTCTCTAAATTCCTCATTGATCTGCTTAAGGTCGTAAAATTGCTCTACATACTTGCTATAAGTAGATTGAAGCTCGTCTGCAACATTATCGGGGACATCTCCGGTTGCATCCCAATTCTCACGAAGCTGTCTAAACTCAACTATAATCTTCCCAAACTCATCTGTACAGACAAGCAGTTTCTTAAGCTGTTCGATCAAAGCCTGCTTTTTCTCAAGATTGGCTTCTTTTTTAGCCTCTTCTTCTTCACGAATCTTTTGAGACTTATCCTTAAAAGAGGACAACAAATCTTTCAGACGCTCTTCATGCACCTCGATTTTATCATTGATATCCTCCTTAAATTCTGCTCCCTCTTTCTGAATCTTATTTTCAACATACACCTTACGGCGATAGAAGGCTTTTTTATAAACATCAACCTCTTGTCGTGTGGGAAATGGATCTCTCTGCAAAAGAACAGCTAAAGCTTCCACAAGCTCTGCAGCATTTTTATTGGAGAGATCAGGTTCCTGACTGCTTCCAGATTGATTCATATAATATTGTTCACGATCCAAGCCATCGTCTTGTGGCTCAATATGAGAGTTTGTTGTCATTTCCATATAATAAAACCTTCTTTTTAGTTATGCCTATCCGGCTTAAGAAAGACATTCTCATCTCCAGATAAGCAATTAATGTGAATGTCTCCTACAAATTTAGGCAATAATTTTGTTTATACACTATTTTTATAAAAGGAGATTAAAGAATTTGAATAGTTAAAAATGACGCTTCGGAGTATATACTTCGAGCATATCTACAATCTTTTCAGAGAAAGAGATTCACCAATATTGAGCTTCAAACAAGCTACAAATCATTCTTAATCAACTACACTCTTGACCGGCAAAAGAAGCTATTGGCTATCAAATTAGATAAATAATGTAAATACACAAAGGCGTTTTTTGACCTAAAAACAACCCATTATTGAGGTCAAAAAATGGCCATTTCTTCTATAAAAACTGAGCGAAGGGAGATTTATCGGTATTGCTAAATGTTAATTTATATAAAGCGCTATTTTTATTTGTCTTTCGCACACTTAAAAATCGACTTTAGGCCGCCTTTTTTGGAAGGTCGCGCGACTTGCAATCCATTCTCGCGCGACCTTATTTGTTAAAATAGCGCATAAATAAAGCCCGTTTTGTACTATAAAACGGGCAAAGTCGGCATGAAGGTCAGGTTACCCTAACCCTCGAACTTAAGATTTTGGGGTTGAATCAGTGCTGTTTGAGCAGCTTTTTGAGCATTAGATACGGTAACAGTATTTAACAAATAAACCTCTCTATTGACGAGCTTCACAGCCCATAAATAAAGAGCTTTGTTAAGATCATATTTGATAGTTACCGAGTCATTGATTTGTTGCTCGTTGACAAGACATATCTTACCCCCTTGGAAGAACACTCCTCCAAGCGAAATCATCATCAAAAGTATGGTAAGTAATATGCTTATCTCCATGGTTCTCTTTATATTTTAGTGACTAAGGTACTAAAAAGGATTCTCTTTAGCAATGACTAAGCATTTGAAAAACACACGAAAGGGGGTAAGCAAAGATTTTTCTAAGGATATTGTTTCGTGAGCGATTCAACATTTGAAGCAAAATCTATACCTTTGATTATATGAAAGAATTTGTAATATCAGACTTCAAAACCGAACTGGCTATTCTGGTCGGGCTTATTCCTCCAACCTCAAGTGAAGAACAGGTTGAAGAGAACCTTGACGAGCTTGCTTTCTTGGCTGAGACAGCCGGATTGACTACAGTAAAAAGATTTACACAAAAACTTGATGTGGCTAATAATGCCACATTTGTAGGAAAAGGGAAACTCGAGGAGATAGCCACTTATATCAAAGATCAAGCGGAACAAGGAGAAGATAAAGAGATAGGCGTTATCATCTTTGACGATGAGCTTTCGCCCAACCAGCTAAGAAACATTGAACAGAGGCTCAAAATAAAGGTTATTGACCGAACAGGTCTTATTCTGGACATCTTTGCCACTCGCGCACAAACAGCGCATGCAAAGACACAAGTTGAATTGGCCCAATATCAATATCTTCTTCCAAGACTCACAAGACTTTGGTCTCACTTGGAGAGACAAAGAGGAGGTGTCGGCATGAGAGGACCCGGTGAGACTCAGTTAGAGACTGACCGACGAATTGTATTGGACAAGATTAGCAGACTAAAGGACAAGTTAAAAGATATAGATAAGCAGAAATCTGTTCAACGCAAAAATCGGGGAAAGATGGTACGCGTAGCTCTCGTGGGATATACCAATGTGGGCAAATCTACCATCATGAACCTAATTTCCAAGTCAGATGTTTTCGCCGAGAACAAACTTTTCGCCACGCTCGACACAACGGTTAGAAAAGTTGTCATACAGAATCTCCCATTCCTTATGTCCGACACAGTAGGATTTATTCGCAAACTTCCAACTCAATTGGTCGAATCATTTAAGAGTACCTTGGATGAGGTAAGAGAAAGCGACTTGCTTATCCATGTCGTCGATATATCACATCCGGGTTTTGAAGAACAGATTGAGGTGGTGGAAGAGACCCTGAGAGAAATCAATGATGGTGAAGAGAAGCCAACCATATATCTCTTTAACAAAGTCGATGCTTTTTCTTTCACACCCAAAGATGAAGATGACCTCACTCCAATGAGCAAAGAAAACATTAGCTTGGATGAGCTAAAAAGCACCTGGATGGCAAAAATTGGTAAGGACTGCCTGTTTATATCGGCAAAAGATCAAGTCGGTATTAGCGAGATGAAAGACCTCTTATACGACAGAGTCAAAGAAATCCATGTGAAGAGATACCCATACAACGACTTTTTGTACCAAGACTATAATATATAATCAGGGATATGAACCTAAAGCAGGCTATTATTTTAAGTATCGCGTCGCTGTCAATACTGTTAAGTTTTTTGAGTTGTAACACCAAGACCCACATCAAAGATGTCACGACCGAACAATTTGAGCAGGTCATCAAAAATAGCAACATACAGATAGTAGATGTCAGGACTCCTAAAGAATTTGCTCAAGGACACCTCCATGATGCCATCCTAATTGATGTTAAAAGCGACAAATTCAAAGACTTGGCACTAAGCAAACTGCATAAAGATTTGCCGGTAGCTGTTTACTGCCGTTCAGGGAAAAGATCTGCATTAGCGGCCAAAATATTGTCCGATTTAGGATTTAAGAAGGTGTATAATATGGAGGGAGGATTCACAAAATGGGCCAAAGAGGATAGAGCACGATCTATCACCAATGTTGCAGAGTAAGGTTATTCTCTTGATCAAAAAGACTCAACTTTACTTTCCTTGCCATAAAACCCATATTAGGATTGGTCTTTATACCTTTGTTTTCGTACCTTTGTATTATAGGACCACGGCATGAGGAGCATATGGTTGCATTGACGCAGCAACAGACAGTTGTTCGGAGAGGTGATAGTTTCACCAACTCATTGGTTTGCAACCACTAAGTATCTTCCTTATGCAAATTCAAGTTAAGTATAATATTCAAATCACTAAAAACACTTTATAATGAAAATTGCAGTAGTTGGCAATGGCACAATGGGTCGCGGTATCGCACAGTGCATTGCACAAAAAGGAATGGATGTATTGGTAAAAGGTCGTTCAGACGAATCTCTTGGACGCGCAATCGCTTCAGTACAAAAAGGTCTTGACAAGCTTGTTTCTAAAGGCAAGATGACCGAAGCTGACAGAGATGCCGTAATGGGAAGAATTAAGACAACAAAGTCTTATGACGATCTAAAAGATATGGATATCGTTATCGAAGCAATCTCTGAAGATATGGAAGTTAAGAAAGAGACTCTTCGTACCCTCAGCGACACACTTCGCAAAGACGCTATCATTGCAACCAATACTTCTTCATTGAGCATTACAGAAATCGCTTCTGTAGTAGAAGGCTCACACAGAGTAATCGGTATGCACTTCTTCAATCCGGTACCTGTAATGAAGCTTGTGGAAGTTATCAGCGGTGAAACTACATGCCCTGATGTTTTGAAGCAAGTACTCGAACTTTGCGAAAAGTTAGGAAAGACAGCTGTTAAGGTCAACGAAGCTCCGGGCTTTGTCGTAAATCGTATCTTGATCCCGATGATCAACGAAGCTTGTGGTATCCTCGCTGACGGAGTAGCTTCTGCAGAAGAGATTGACGAAGCAATGAAATTGGGAGCCAACCACCCAATGGGACCTTTGGCTCTTGGTGACTTCATCGGATTGGATGTTTGCCTTGCTATTATGGAGGTTCTCTTCAACGAATATGGAGATCCAAAATATCGTCCACATGTACTTCTTAAGAAGAAAGTTCGTGCCGGTCACTTGGGTAGAAAGACCAATATCGGTTTCTTCGATTACAGAAAGTAATCACATATAGACAAGGTTAAACCTTGGTACTAAAAGACAAAAGGCTGTGTCAAGATGTAATATCATTTTGGCAGAGCCTTTTCTTTGTCATTTCAATGAGGAAGCACAGCAATCTAAAGGTCGAATAACATTTTATGTTTATTGTTATATTTGCGATACAGATGGAGAGGTAATCCCTTGGCAGAAATGTATACTATTGCTTTTTCAAATACATAATCTTGGTGTAAACCTCACCTTATACATTCTAACAACATTATTGCAGGAGAAAAGAAATATGAGTTCTGATAATAATACAACCTCTGACAATCAGTCTACAAATGCACCACAAGAAGCCCAAGAGACCATTCTTAAACCTCGTGACAGTTTCGTTGGAAGCGTTGACAACCAAGATCCTTTGACTGATGATGAGATGATTGATCAGGCATACAGTGCCCTCATTCATTCATATCTCAACTCCAATCATAGACGTAAGGTTGAGATAATAGAGAAAGCATATCGTCTTGCAAAAGAAGCCCATAAAGGGGCAAAAAGACGCTCGGGAGAGCCCTATATTATACATCCTATTTCAGTAGCCATGATTTGCTCCGAAGAAATGGGGCTTGGCTCAACCTCTATCTGCTGCGCGCTTCTGCATGATGTAGTGGAGGATACAGATTACACCGTTGAAGACATCAAAGACCTATTTGGAGAGAAGATTGCAACCATAGTAGATGGCTTGACCAAAATATCGGGAGAAGTTTTTAGCAATACCTCAGCACAGGCCGAAAACTTCAGAAAGCTCATCTTGACGATGAATGATGATATTCGTGTTATTCTGATCAAGATAGCAGACCGACTTCACAATATGCGTACCCTGGACTCAATGCGGCCGGACAAACAGATGAAGATTGCAGCAGAGACCATGTATGTATATGCACCTTTGGCTCACCGATTGGGGCTATTTACCATTAAAAGCGAATTGGAAGATCTTGCTTTCAAATACGAACATCCCGATGAGTATGAAGATATTAAGATGAAGATTAGGGATTCGCACGAGAAGCGCCAAGAGATCTTTAGCAATTTTGCCCTTCCTATTTGTAGAGAATTGGATAGTAGAGACTTCGAATACGAAATCAAAGCAAGAGTTAAGAGCGTCTATTCCATCTGGAAAAAGATGCAGAAAAAGGGAGTCACATTTGAGGAGATCTACGACATCTTTGCAGTTCGCATCATTTTTGAAAGCCAAGATGGTGTCTCAGATAAACAAAAATGTTGGGAAATATATTCCATCATTACCGACATATACAAAAATAGGCCTGACCGAATAAGGGATTGGATCTCCGTACCCAAAAGCAATGGATACCAAGCTCTTCACCTTACCGTCATGGGCCCGGATGGGGACTGGATAGAGGTGCAGATTAGGAGTCGCAAAATGGATGATATTGCAGAGAAGGGGTTTGCTGCCCACTGGAAATACAAAGGCGACAACATTGAGGAAGACTCAGAGCTCGAAAAGTGGCTTAGAACCATTCAGGAGATTTTGGAAAATCCCAATCCAAATGCAATGGACTTTTTGGATACAATTAAGCTCAATCTTTTCTCCGGAGAGGTAATGGTATTTACGCCCAAAGGGGAGATCATCAAGTTGCCTCAAGGGGCTTCCGCTCTGGACTTTGCCTATGCCATCCACTCAAAGATAGGGAACCACTGTATTGGAGCAAAAGTCAATCATAAACTGGTGCCCTTATCTTATCAACTATCCAGCGGAGACCAAGTTGAGGTCTTGACAAGCAATAGTCAAGAGCCTATCGAAGAATGGCTCAAATATGTTAAGACAGCTAAAGCAAGAAGTAAAATTGACCAACATCTGCGCAAAAAAAGAAGAGAAATCGCCGCAATAGGGCAAGAGAAGGTTGAGGCAATGATTGGAAGCGACTCTGAGACTCCCGATTATTCAATGCTTGACAAGATTGCCGGAGGATATGGCTTCTCTAACAGAGATGAATTCTTCTATGCAGTAGGCAATGGTAGCGTAACACTTCCGGAAAGCATCAAAAAACTTCCTTATCTCAATTATTCCAACAATGAGACAAGCGGAAATATCTTCACCAGATTCTTCCGTTCCGCCCTCGGCGGCAACAAAAACAAGCACAAAGAGGACAGACCTATCAGCATTAAAGATGTCAACTTCAAGAAGTTCGACAAAAACAAGCCTTATGTACTCCGAGAAGAACAACTGCATCAGACCTATGAAATTGCCCCTTGTTGCAAGCCAATACCGGGCGATGACGCATTTGGATTTATCGGAGATGATGGCAAAGTTATGGTCCACAAGCGCTCATGCCCTGTTGGGACCAGACTAAAAAGCAGTTATGGAGACCGCATCCTTAATACTCGATGGAGTGCTCACGCCAACACCCTTTTTGAAGCCACCCTCTCAATTAGAGGTATTGACTCGAGGGGAATCCTCAATGCGATTACTCAGTCTTTGACCAAAGATCTCAATCTCAATGTTCGTGAAATTCATCTGACAGCTAAAGACGGAATATTTAGTGGGAAAATAAAGATATTGGTTCACAATGTGATGGATGTCCATAATATTTGCGACACCTTAGGCAAAGATGTTGCCATCAAATCAATATCCAGAGTTGTGGACTAAGAAGTTGCCAGATCGGCAGCTAACTTATATATGAATAATAAACAGACATAGTATAATGGTATATTTTATTAGTGGTATTGACACCAATATTGGAAAGACATACGGGACAGCCTTCTTGGCCAAGTATCTAATGAGCAAAGGTAAAAAGGTCATCACACAAAAAATGATACAAACCGGATGTCAAGAGACAAGCGAAGATATCGAGATGCATCGCAAGCTTCTTGGTCAGGAGACTCTTCCGGAAGATAAAGAAGGTCTCACTTGCCCCTACATATTTACATTCCCATGCTCCCCTCACTTGGCAGCTGAGATTGATCACCGAATAATTGATTGTAATTTTATCGATCAGTGCACAGAGAGACTTTTAGAGAAAGGTTATGACACAGTTCTGATGGAAGGTGCAGGAGGTCTTATGGTTCCCATCATGAGGGATTACCTGACTATTGATTTCGTGGCAGAGAGAAAGTATCCCCTTGTACTTGTAACCGGTGGACGACTTGGTAGCATCAACCACACTCTTATGAGTCTCGAAATGGCCAGACTAAAAGGAATAGATGTGGCTTATGTCATCTATAATGAATATCTCGAAGATGATCATAAGATATCGCAAGACACTTTGGAATACACAAAGAAGTACCTCCAGACGAATTTTCCCAAGGCAGAACTTTTGCTGATGGGACGAGAAAATAATTGATTTTTTTGCTAAAAGGCTTGTATTGTATAGAAAAAGTTGTACATTTGCACCCGTCAAACGAAACCAATCGTAACTGACAGAAGTTGACTCCGTAGCTCAGTTGGTAGAGCAAATGACTCTTAATCATTGGGTCGAGAGTTCGAGCCTCTCCGGGGTCACTTTTCAGTGGATTGGGTTATTGATGACTCCGTAGCTCAGTTGGTAGAGCAAATGACTCTTAATCATTGGGTCGAGAGTTCGAGCCTCTCCGGGGTCACGTATTAGTAGAGCATCACAAAGAAGTAGTTTATCTCTTCTGCGTGATGCTTTTCATTTATATCCCTAATAGATTTATAGAAGAGAAACATTTGAAGGCACTGAATAATTCCTTATAGTTGATTGATTTAAGCATATTGATTCGGCTAAAAATTATTTCATTGAAGGAAGGGAATGTACTCATATAGAGGACAAATCCAAAGAGCAAATACCATTAGGACCTGATTGCCTTATAGATAAAAAAGAAATGTCGGTATGAATTTGTCCAACAACAAGTTCATACCGACATTGGTTATAGGCCAGAGCGCGGATCAGGCTCGGCAATCAAGAAGGCTTTTAAGGTCTAAACTAAGAGCATAATAAGATACTGTCCCAAAAAAGTGTGTAAGACCCAAGACTATTATCTTTGAAAAAATAAAATAAAACAGTAAAACAGTATGGATCTCACACGAGTACAAATTAAAGAAATTATTTCGAATTGTCTGGCA
>NZ_JBHSGO010000050.1:0-517 GCF_042654485.1 Falsiporphyromonas endometrii
ACAGACAATTCGAAATAATTTCTTTAATTTGTACTTGTGTAAGGTTCATGCTTTTTATCGTTTTTTAGTTTGTAATTTCAAAGATAATAGTCTTGGGTCTTACACACTTTTTTGGGACAGTATCGCTCTTACGACAACATTCAAGTATTTGATATGTCCGGTGCAATTGTAGCAACAAGCACTGATACCCCCCTACCTGAAGGTTGCTACATCGTAAGACTTAGTAACCTAATGGGTAACTACACTTACAAAATCTGTGTTCAGATGTAACACCTTAATCGATGTTCGATCAAAAGATATAAAAATGAGATAGTTGTACAACCGCACTTAGTACAACATTCTCAAAACACAGAAAGGCTGTATCCGTTTTTGATATGGATACAGCCTTTCTAATGGGGCTGTGTCATTATTCGTAATGATTCAGCCTCTAATTTTTTAGCAACCTCTCATTTCTTGAGTTTAAGCAGCCAATTTTTGGATGGGAGCTACCATTGGACTCACAGGAACTCCTAAAACA
>NZ_JBHSGO010000051.1:0-529 GCF_042654485.1 Falsiporphyromonas endometrii
AAGGTAAAGTCCATTGTAATCATGTCTTTACCAAAATGTCGAAAGCGTCTGTAATGCATATTGGCTTTGATCTGCCCAAAGACCGCTTCGGGTTCGATGCATCGTCGGCCCCGATGTCTGATCCCTTTGGGCGATGTCAGTCTCTCTCTTGCTCTTTGCTTGTAATGCATCAGTTTGTGATCCATCAGAATCGTCCGACAAGGTTGCTTGGATCGATAGCACAATCCTCTCAGCGGACAACCTTCGCATCTTTGAGCACGATATACGGCGTAGGTTAAGAGGTGACCGCTTTGACTTTTCTTGTGCCGGGTTCCTATACGCTCAAGATGCTGCCCCATGGGACAGACGTAATAGTCTTGAGTCTCATTGTAATAAAAGTTTTCGCCACTGAACGGATTGGGACGATAACGAGGTCTCTGTTCGATATGAAAACGATTATACTTGACATAGGCCTCTATATCCGCCTGATGCATGTAATCATAATTCTCCTCGGAACCATAGCCCGAATCTGCAACAACGGTGGAAGGAT
>NZ_JBHSGO010000052.1:0-540 GCF_042654485.1 Falsiporphyromonas endometrii
CGTGATTAACTCGCCAAAGAAACATATGCTGAAAACGATTCGGATGAAGTTTTTGGCCATACCCGGATATATTCAGAGACATGCCGGTAAAAAAACTTTAAAACTGGCGCTGGCGCTAAAACACAGATCTGCTTTTTTAGCCCTCTGGAAACGAGCCAGAGATCCTAATATTTCAATCTAATAATATTTCTAACGACAAATCTGGGTTAATACGATCCATTACCAAAATATGACTTAGACCTATGGAATATCGCTTAGACGACATATAACAAGACATTACAAGAATAAGATAATACATAGCTACTATGACAAGGGATAAGAATGAAGGACCTTAGATTAAGGTTGAATGAGAATTACCCTTCTGATGAGCAAAACAAATAGCATAAGTAATAAAACAGAATTCCCCGGTAAAGACGATACTGTCCCAAAAAAGTGTGTAAGACCCAAGACTATTATCTTTGAAATTACAAACTAAAAAACGATAAAAAGCATGAACCTTACACAAGTACAAATTAAAGAAATTATTTCGAATTGTCTGTC
>NZ_JBHSGO010000053.1:0-551 GCF_042654485.1 Falsiporphyromonas endometrii
TGATATGAACCCCAAAAGTTAGACTCAAAACTTTTGGGGTTTATTTATGGAATCAAACAAAAAGAAAAGACGAAAGCATAGTTATTATGATCGTCTCCGTTACATGCATATGTTGGAGGAAGGATATTCCTTTAATTACATAAAGAAGCATTATGGCATCAATGACGACTTATTGAAAACACTTTGGGACAGATACCAGCATCTTGGTCCTGCCGGTTTGGAAAAGAAGAAAAAAAATCAATCAGATTCCCAATTAAGGAAGTCGGTCGTATTAGACATTGAGAACAATCACTTAACTTTGTTCCAGGCCTCTCTAAAATACGATGTAAGTACGAGCGCAATACAAATTTGGCTTAAACTTGCCCGTAAGAATGGATTGTCAGCATTAGATGTTCAGAAGAAACGTGGCCGACCAAAAGGTATGGGAAGACCTCGAAAGAATAGCAGCCCCTTGACAGAAGTGGAGAAGCTCCGCAAGGAGAATCAGGAACTCAAGACTCAGATTGCACTGCTAAAAAAAGTGAGAGCCTTAGTCGAAGAAAGGAATGCCC
>NZ_JBHSGO010000054.1:0-587 GCF_042654485.1 Falsiporphyromonas endometrii
CGGGCGGACGCCAATCCCCCCGGTGTTTTTCATGTCCGCCTGACGGATGAACAAAACAATGAAATGAAATGATTAATTTTGACTCAAAGATAAACCTCCTTTACACACTTTTTGGGATACTACCTATAGAAGTCCAATTATCCTATCAGAAGGTAGATTAAGGTTGATTCGTACCTTCTGATTTGAAGATATTAGACTTTTGAGCTACCCATGACTCTTCACACAAAAAGATTCCATCTACACCCTGGACAATTGTTAAACCTTCATCTTGGGTTACATAATTCGTGATACACATATAGTTATATTTATTTGTTAGTATTCACACGAAATGAAACTAATTATGATTTAGAGAGAATCAGTATACATAGATATTTGGCTTATACTATACTCTCATCTGATCATATATTTCTTTTTTGTAAAGATAATGGGACGGGGAAAGGGATAATATCCCCATCAATATGTATTTATCGGTAGTATCCCAAAAAGTGTGTAAAGGAGGTTTATCTTTGAGTCAAAATTAATCATTTCAATTCATTGTTTTGTTCATCCGTCAGGCGGGCATGAAAAACACCGGGGGGATTGGCGTC
>NZ_JBHSGO010000055.1:0-592 GCF_042654485.1 Falsiporphyromonas endometrii
TCCACCCAATTGGTGCTGTAAATAAACGGTCTGACCTCGGGAGCATAATCGAGATAGGTGAAATAGAACGGAAGCCTCGGACTTTCTCTGAATTTCAAAAGAAAAGGATAACTCCTGCCCCATCTTGAACAAAACGCTTTCATTCGTTCCACCCCTTCTCGAGAACTCCTTACAGAAGATTCCGTACTGAATACCTCTTTCAATTCCGATGAAAACAAAGCCTTGTCCCGCGGTCTCACTTTGGCCTGAAGTTCCCTCTTCTTGTGAACGGTACACAATTGAACCGACACCCCCTTAAAACACTCCGAAGCCACCTCTTCTATCCCGCACAATCCGTCCGAAACAATCAGTTTCAGTTCCTTCAGCCCGCGTGCCTTCAAGTCCGAAAAGAAGGATCTCCAAATATGACTTCCCTCGGTTGGATTGTTGTAGATCCCGACAATTTCACGTCGCCCGTCTTCGCTTAAACCCATGGCCACAAAGAAGGCCTCTTTGGTACAACTGCCTCCGCGCCTGACCGGAATAAAGGTGGCATCGATGATCAGAGCTTCCAGGCGACAGGGAAGCTTGCGACTCATAAAGGCTTCCACAC
>NZ_JBHSGO010000056.1:0-606 GCF_042654485.1 Falsiporphyromonas endometrii
CCTCCCGATGAGCCTGAATTGACATAGGGGGATACCCCCATTTTAGCGCAAGATGATCAAGTGGGATGCCCCTCTTGAATACTATGCTATGTCCTTCTTCAAAGAAGAACGTTTAGGACACTATTGGCCTTAAAGCTATTTTTAAGTCGCCAAAAGGTAAATTAAAAACAGCTTAAATATATTTTAACACATGGTACTACATATCAATCTCATCTCCAGGCTGTTTTGAGCAAAAAATGGCCCTTTTTTAGGTCAAAATAAGCCTGTTTTTAGTATTAAAAAGGACCAAATACATTTACATTATTTATCTATTAAAACGCCATTTAAGCTAAAAATAACAGTTTAATTTATCTCATCTTAAGAGAGATCGGGACCCGTAATCATATGAAATGGCATCATATTGAGTGTATGGTTGTATTTACTTCTAATACTTACAAGAGTTTTTTATTTTAAGACCTTCAAGCCTTTTTTCTTAAAAACAAATATTGCTGTCCGATAAAAGTTTTTGCGACAAAAAAATAAGGGGCTGAAAAACTTCACAGAATTCAGCCCCAATTGTCTTATCTTTATCATAAGAACTTAAAAGTAAGACGATGCACAAAAGTA
>NZ_JBHSGO010000057.1:0-610 GCF_042654485.1 Falsiporphyromonas endometrii
TACTTTTGTGCATTGTCTTTCTTGTAAGTTTCTATGATAAAGATAAGACAATTGGGGCTGATTCCTGTGAAGGAAGTTCAGCCCCTTATTTTTTGTTTTGTGATATTTTTATCGGACAGCAATAATTGATTTTTTTCATCTGTACAGCTTGTCCGTCGGGTGCAAAAAATTTGATGTCATCTACAACAATCTTTACGCCACAGGTATGTCCATCAGATTGTGTATCAATAATGAATGACTTATCAGGCGAATTATAAATCTTAAGAAGATTGTTGATGCTAATATCCATATTTACAGGATTGTACGGTCTATGTCTTCCTACTCTCCACCATTCAATCAGATTAGCTGAGATATGGAGCTTTTGATTGTACATAAAATCATCAATCGTAGTGTTTTTATCTTTTGTAAATCTAAAGTCTTGTGCCGGTTGGTTGAATGGTATAAATTCGTTGTTGCTCGGTACAGCCTTATGTCCGTCACTTGTGAGAAGCTGTTTAAATTTAATTGAAAAACAATCTTATACAAGGTGTTAATATATTGAATATCAGTAGGTTAGTTGATTTATTATTTGTAACTTTATGATTATCAAACAATTAAAGTTATGGAGCAA
>NZ_JBHSGO010000059.1:0-624 GCF_042654485.1 Falsiporphyromonas endometrii
AAATCCATATCGTTGGTTAGCAGAGATATAAACCGATGCTTCTTGATATCCACATAGGTTATGATGCGTGCATGATGGATAATGGGCTCTTGATTGTCTTTTAAGGCTTTTGTAAAGGTGACTGATTGGATGCGCAACTCTGCTACTCCATCTTCGGTTTGTACTATGGTATCATCTTGTATATTATATTTCAGATTCTTCTTCATCTTAGTCACATACATGATTCCTTTTTGAGTCATCTGTTCAAACTTTTCATAATGTATATAGGCTCTATCCATGGCTATAATGTCTCCTTTGCTCAGGGAGGATGGCTTAAGCATAAAGGAGTCGTTCGTAGCAGCAGAAGTAAATCTGATATCAGAAGGCACCCCCTCATTTGCCTGTATGACCGTGTGTACCTTTATTCCCCCTTTCTTTTTACCATTCTTCGGATGACGTCCGACACCCTTGAAAATCAGGTTGGAGAACAAAGAGATGGTGGTTGAGTCTATAATTCGCAACCGTTTCATCCATGCCGGCTCTTTACCGCCATGAGGTCGGCTGTCCGAGGATAATTGATGGTGGTAAGTAGCATACAAATCACGATATATTGCCTCGAAGATCTCTTCAGAGCGTCTCCTATTG
>NZ_JBHSGO010000060.1:0-649 GCF_042654485.1 Falsiporphyromonas endometrii
TCTGTTTTAGGAGTTCCTGTGAGTCCAATGGTAGCTCCCATCCAAAAATTGGCTGCTTAAACTCAAGAAATGAGAGGTTGCTAAAAAATTAGAGGCTGAATCATTACGAATAATGACACAGCCCCCTCGTAATTTTGGATCAGGAAAGATAGAAGACAATGTTTTTAATTCGATCATTGCAAAACCATATGAAATCTGTACTGAAACTTTTATTCAAATTTATCCTTTCGATAACCTAGATGAAACAGTAAACTGTGATAAATACTTAAAGACAAAGTTTGCTAGATTGATGATTAGTATTAGAAAACAAGATCAAGGTGCAGGTAAAGATGTATACAAATATGTACCATGTCAAAATTTTTCCAGTGAATCTTCTACATTAGATTGGAATTTACCTTGTGAACTTATTGACAAGCAACTTTATTCAATGTATAATTTAGCATCGGAAGAGATTGCCTTTATCGAGAAACGCCTTTCACCAATAAAGTAATAATCATTTGTTACAGACGCTGTTTTTATTTTGTCAATAGTTCGTTAAAAAATATCCAAGCCTAAGCGGCTCTGGCAGTAAATAAAATGAGTTCTTTGAAAAGTTTGTCAATAACTTGCGGGTCTGGGCTAATCCCAAACACGCAAATAAATCGTTCAA
>NZ_JBHSGO010000061.1:0-712 GCF_042654485.1 Falsiporphyromonas endometrii
AGATGTTGTTATTTCTGCAACTGACATTCCTTCGAATCTTAAGAAGGCCGTAGGAATCAAGCTTGTTGGGGAATGGGGCAGTGAGGAGTTCGCTGAACTTCCATTGGCACTGGGCACGTCGGGTTTTCTAAGTTCCAACATCACGCTTGAAAGAATTGACATGTCGGAAGCACGTATAAAGGAGGGTACATCGTTAAGTAAAGATGGGCTTTCCGGTAAGGTCGGGATTTTTCTAAATTGCAAGAAGTTGTCGACAGTTATCATGCCGGATGCAGAGAATGCATCGAAGTTTACTGACATGACGGGAGCGTTTCAAAATTGTATTGAGTTAGTAAAGATTGATTTGTCGAACTGTGTTGGAGTAAAGATGTTAAAATGCTCATTCTATGGCTGTACGAAGCTTAAGGATATAGACTTGTCAAGGATGAAACTATTATCCTCAAAAAGTGCTCTTGCAGAGTCGTTTTCCAACTGCGAGTCATTGGCTTCTGTGAAACTTCCGCCGGAATGTCAGCTTTCAAACGGTACGTTTAAGAATTGTGTAAAACTTTCGATGATTGATTGGAGAGCTTATTCAGGAGCGTCAATTCCATCATATTTTGCTGGAGCATTCGAGGGGTTGAGCGATTTGTCGAAGATTCAGCTTTGGGTTCCTGATTCTAAAGTGTCAGAGTTCAGGGAAGACAAGAACTGGTCTAAGTTTACGATCATG
>NZ_JBHSGO010000062.1:0-833 GCF_042654485.1 Falsiporphyromonas endometrii
CCCCGGGCGGACGCCAATCCCCCCGGTGTTTTTCATGTCCGCCTGACAGATGAGAAAAACAATTAAATGAAATGATTAATTTTGACTCAAAGATAAACTTCAATTACACACTTTTTGGGATACTACCTTTTGATGTAAAGATATGGGGGCTAATCGTCCGATTGGATCTTTCATTTCTAATCAACAGCAATGCTGCCTTTTTCCACATCTTGACATGTATGATTTGTTCAATTTTGAGATTTCGGTGATAATGGTAACATTATACAACATCAATAACTTATTATATGCACTTCAATGCTTTTAATTTGGTAACTCTCTTTTATATCTATAAGGCTTTTACTGAATATGTCTGCCACTTCACGGCTGTCCGATAAGAACTTGTCAAAATGAATTGAACTTGAATTACTACTAAAACTAAAGAACAAACCGCACTTCTTATTTGATAATGTTTATTGGTGTGCAATACTTTTCCCTTAATCCAACCCCTCCTTAACTTGTCTCATCAATCATTGGTAATGCTCGGTGTTTACTAATAAACTCTTAACCCGAAGTAGTTTTGCTATGCTTAAACTTTTATCTTGCTGATATATGTGCTCCTCATTGCAAGTCTAATGTGGGTTAGATTGCTCTTTTTAGAGGCAATCTTGGAGTGGATATAGGGGAGAGTACATATTGCTGTTTCTTCAAAGAGCGTAGGCACAAAAAGAAATATTGCTGTCCGATAAAAATATCACAAAACAAAAAATAAGGGGCTGAACTTCCTTCACAGGAATCAGCCCCAATTGTCTTATCTTTATCATAGAAACTTACAAGAAAGACAATGCACAAAAGTA
>NZ_JBHSGO010000063.1:0-861 GCF_042654485.1 Falsiporphyromonas endometrii
AAAAGCTTTTCTATTAGTATTATTACTGTACGATAAACTATTGGAACAACATCTATCTTAGATTAGATAAAAAACATCTTCGAAATTGTACTCTAAGCATTTGTTGTCATCTGTTTTGTCCGCTTAGCTTATATATTGTACTTAGTTTTTGCAGGACAGCCGTCCTTTCAGCAGCTTAAGAGATAAGAAACTTGACTTGATTATCTCACAAGGCATCAAATCCTGCAGATGCTAATCTAAGTCTTTAATAGATATCATTTTTAGAAAAAGGATAAACAGTTATAGTATGTGAAGGGTTTCAATTGATA
Organism: Falsiporphyromonas endometrii; assembly: GCF_042654485.1. Taxonomy (NCBI): domain Bacteria; kingdom Pseudomonadati; phylum Bacteroidota; class Bacteroidia; order Bacteroidales; family Porphyromonadaceae; genus Falsiporphyromonas; species Falsiporphyromonas endometrii. Next base: position 309 of record NZ_JBHSGO010000063.1, read on the forward strand.
GACGATACATCAGAAGATTAATTCTAGCTACTCCTCTCTTCGAGCAAAGAGTCGCAAGCTACGCCTCGGCAAAAACATTCAGAAGTCATTATTGAGGCTGTTTACAAGGATCTGTATGAGAGATATTGCCTCTATCTTCTCGAATGGCCAAAAAATAGAACGAAAAGGCTGTCCCCTAAGTGGAAGGCGTCACAAGGGAAGATACGAAAGGTTATACCAATTATGTTGTACAAAGTTCCATTCTTACAAATAGATGAGCAAATTTGGTGACTTGAGAAAAGGATGAGATGCAAGGCACTGAGGCCAAAGGGAGGATACTGTCCCGAAAAAGTGTGTAAGACCCAAGACAATTATCTTTGAAAAAGAAAAAATAAAACGATAAACAGTATGGATCTTACACGCACACAAATTAAAGAAATTATTTCGAATCATTGCTGTCCGATAAAAGTTGGAAATGACATATTAAGGATGCTCAATCGCAGAATACATGCGGTTGAGCATTTCAATTTTGAAAGATAAGCCCCCCTAATCAAAAAGTGAGGGTATTGGAGGA
>NZ_JBHSGO010000064.1:0-949 GCF_042654485.1 Falsiporphyromonas endometrii
CAATAGTGTCCTAAACGTTTTTGACGAATAAAAAGAAAAGGGTAGGTTTGTATTGAACAAAAAAGAACAGCTCCAAGAGCTGTCACCAACCACCCTTTTCATGGCAAATATAACACTATTCGCACAAGTTATTCGTTTACTTCCTCGAGATATCATTCAACGTCTTGTTAAAAAGCATGGTACGGACAAACATGCCAAAGGCTTTAACTCATGGAGCCACTTGGTAACCATGATATTTAGCCAATTCTCAGGGAGTGTCTCCTTACGTCAGATATCGGAGGGATTACAATCGGCCACAGGCAACCTCAATCACCTTGGGCTGTCACGAGCCCCCTCAAAGTCTAATATCGGTTATCAGAATGCCAGGAGGAGGTCTAAGTTCTTTGAGGATGTCTATTATTCTCTCTTGGAACATTTCGGACAGCATGGCACGCTGAAGCAAGTCAAAAAGCGACTTAAGTCCAAGGTGGTACTCTTGGACTCCACTTTGATGTCTCTCTGTATCAGCATGTACGATTGGGCTCTATATACACATACCAAGGGGGCGGTTAAGATGCACACGGTCCTTGATTTTGAGACACTTCTGCCGGAGTTTGTCTGCATATCTAATGGAAAGGGAGCCGACAATACCATTGCCAGGCAACTCCATTTTGCCCCCGGAACCATCGTTGTAGCCGACAGAATTTATAGTGACACGGAGCTACTGAACCTTTGGGACAGCAAAGATGTACTTTTTGTGGTTAGAGGCAAGAGCAATCTCCTCTTTGATTCGATTTGCGAAAGAGATCTGCCTGAGCATACCTCTCAAGAGATCCTAATTGATCAGGAGGTAGAGCTTACCGGAGTCCAAACGAAGGGCAAATACCCTAAGAAGATTCGTAGGATAGCCATCTTACATCCTAAAGGTTATATAGTTGAGCTTCTGACCAATGATTTCAAGCATGCAGCC
>NZ_JBHSGO010000065.1:0-961 GCF_042654485.1 Falsiporphyromonas endometrii
CAATAGTTCGTTAAAAAATATCCAAGCCTAAGCGGCTCTGGCAGTAAATAAAATGAGTTCTTTGAAAAGTTTGTCAATAACTTGCGGGTCTGGGCTAATCCCAAACACGCAAATAAATCGTTCAAGCATATAAGCATTGTGTATGAATGACTTGCAAGAGGATATGGAATAGGTTATTCCGAGCCTCTTACATGCCGCTTTGGCCAAGTTGACAGCAGCAAACGATGCATTGAAGTGAAAATCCAATTTCCTGAAGTCGGTAGACTGACAGTTGGTGATTCCTGCATGCTGCTTTCCATCTCTAAAGCAAAACTCCAGCTGGAACCTGGTTCTGTAATAATCCAGCACTTCGCGTCCATCCATGGAATCGTCTGTAGAGAAATAAAGTTGCCACTTGTCTGTTCTCCCGTCCATCGGATACCAGATGGCTAAGGAAACATACCTTTTGAGAGCTTTTGCATATACCCTCAATCCGTATAGTTTTCCTTTGTTCACCTCGTATTCCTTGCACCGTGTCAAATCCAAACTGGCAAAGTCAATTTTTCCGTCAAACCACTTGGGATGGCCGCGTTTTCCTGTTTTCTGTTCCAATGTCGGATAGTACAGGATTACGTCATTCCGAAAGCGGCTGATGACATGGAAATCGTTCTCACACATAGGCGTTACGAAAGTTTCCTTGGAAAAGAATGCGTCTGCAACCACCGTTCTTGATATGTTCTGTATCTTGTCTTTTCTACTGATAAGATAGCTGCTGTACCAGTCAACGAGGTTCTTGTCCATATTATCCAAGGTCTTACAGTCCGGCGTCTGAATGGAGCCTAACGTCATGCATTCATGGTTGTCAATGTCAATAACACCGATGCCCATGATTTCCAACCCTCGCCTGTACTCTCCTGCACAACCTGACCAGAAGTAACCTATCCAAGGTGTCTTCTTGCCTGATTTGGGGATATAGGAAGGA
>NZ_JBHSGO010000066.1:0-1012 GCF_042654485.1 Falsiporphyromonas endometrii
CGGGCGGACGCCAATCCCCCCGGTGTTTTTCATGCCCGCCTGACGGATGAACAAAACAATGAATTGAAATGATTAATTTTGACTCAAAGATAAACCTCCTTTACACACTTTTTGGGATACTACCATAAAAAACAGTCTATACATATATTAACATTCATATAGGACGGTTTCGTCCTATCTATTATGAGCTTTGTAGAGAAAAGGCCTCTTTCAGATTCACAAAAGGGCTGTTTTTAGACAGGTTATATGACTAAATTTATTTACATTATTTATCTAATTAGCTACGGTTTAAGTGAAGGTATATGGTTTTTATTTAGTCCTCCAAACAGTCAAATGATACTATTGCAATGTGATAAAGCTTATCGATCGAGGAAATATAAAACCTTATTCATTGGGATGCCAAAAGTAAACATTTCAGTACCATTCATTTTGGCAAAGTTTACGGCTATTACTTGTCCTTTATCATTCAATACCGGGCTCCCACTTGACCCTCCTATTGCGGGTATTGAGTATAGCAATCTTTCCCCGTCCGGCTCTTGAGAGATATTGCCTTTGTTTAGCTGAGATTGTATTCCTTTGCTGGTTGTGCCAAGAAGTAACCCGGCATTGTAGCCAATCATGTAGAGTGGTTCTCCTATTTGGGTTTGAGGTATCTTGTCGTTATAACTAAGATCAAATACATATTTATCGTCGGGGGTCTTCTCGTTTTTGAGTTGAATGGTTGCCAAATCGACATTCTTATCTTTAGAAACTTTAGTGATTACACATCCATTATTTCTTAAAAGATCATCTTCATTGACTACATGAGTGTCATTGTAAGCTATGCCTATTTCTGTCACAGTTTCTATTCTAATGTCAGAAGGCATAATATGTGTTGGTAAAGTCTCAGAAGCTGTTTAAAAATTATTCAGAGAATTTATTAAGCAATATTTTGCAGAAAGCAAGTTGAACCATAGCCTCTGCAGTAGCGGCATGAAACTCATAATCAATCGTCAGTCTTCTAAAATTTTCC
>NZ_JBHSGO010000067.1:0-1111 GCF_042654485.1 Falsiporphyromonas endometrii
AGCCAATATTCATGACAGTAAAGGAGCTCCGAAAGTCATTGAAAAATTGTCCTGTAAGTTTCCCCGCCTTACCAAAATTCTTGCTGATGGAGGCTATCGAGGAAACCTTGCCGATTGGGTCCTCGACCACTAACATAGAGAGTGTTAGTAGGAAATCGACAAATGCCGTCCCTACAATGATTTCAGTCGATAGCTGTACATGAAAATTATAGAGCATATATGCCACCATAACCACCTCTTTGAGTGCAGCTGCCAGGACAAACTTGCCCACCTCTCTCAGCGTGCTATGTCTGATGATGGCTTTGTATGTTTTGAAGATAAGAAATGATATAAGTGCCGCTGCCATGGATAGGAGTACCCATTCGATAACAAATTTGCTAATGGTCATCTCTTTTTTCATAAGTAACCCAAGCATTACCATTGTCAGAATGGAAGCTGCAGTTGCAACCATAAGGTCCATAGCAAGGACGAGCTTTGCACTTAAGTATCTATCCAAGTGAAGCTTTTTTAGTATTTTCTTAATCAAGGGACGCATATATATTTCGTTATTCGATTCTTGTTTTTACATCTTCTATTGCTTTATAGCCAAAGATCGGTTTATTAATCTTTTGTAGTAGCTGTTTTGTTAAATTGTTTTGTTTTTAAGTCTGGGATAAACTCAGCAATTTGGAATTGAGATCTAAGTTGTTGTTTTGTATCTATCAATCATGAATCCGATAATTCTTATCATTAATCACCTCCTTGTACCGGCGATTTTAAAACTGATGATTTTTACATTTGGTATCAACCTTGTATTGCTGAGTTATGAATGAATAAAGTTGTTTTTGATGAAGTGATGGTTTTTTTCAAAAGTTGCTCCTTATTAATCATTGTTTGTTTGCAACTTCTAACGGAGCCAACGACAATCGGTAAGAGATTGTACGCTTTCAAATTGGTTAAGCTCCTTTCTCATCGGGAGTTTGGTGACATTTTAGATTTATATGTAATCATTGCTGTCCGATAAAAGTTGGAAATGACATATTAAGGATGCTCAATCGCAGAATACATGCGGTTGAGCATTTCAATTTTGAAAGATAAGCCCCCCTAATCAAAAAGTGAGGGTATTGGAGGA
>NZ_JBHSGO010000068.1:0-1266 GCF_042654485.1 Falsiporphyromonas endometrii
TGAACGATTTATTTGCGTGTTTGGGATTAGCCCAGACCCGCAAGTTATTGACAAACTTTTCAAAGAACTCATTTTATTTACTGCCAGAGCCGCTTAGGCTTGGATATTTTTTAACGAACTATTGTAATAAAAGACAAGTGTTTTATTGACTGTTTGCTCGGCGAGTACTAATCATTATTTAGATGATGAAACTCGCCTTTTTTATTGATCAACATTATGTATATCCCCCGAAATTATCCAGCTTTGGAGCCCCAGATAAGCTAAATAATGTAAATTTACCCTCACCTGATTTACCGCTTAAATCAGCCCTTTTTTTGAACTGAAAGAGATTTATTCTTCACAGAGCCGAAGAGTAATGGTACGAAACCGTCCTATCTGAATGTTAACATATGTATATGCTACATTTTTTGGACAAGATAGCGTCATAAAAACACACTTTGGGCCGCCTTTTTAGGAAGGTCGCGCGAGAAGCAATCCATCCTCGCGCGACCTTGAGGGTAACCTCGCGCGAGGTTGCACCCGAAGCAGCGCGACTTCGCATGTCAAGGTCGCGCGAGAACGGATCGAAAGTCGCGCGAGAACAGATTGCCTCTTGCGCGAGCTTATTTGTTAAAATAGCGCATAAAAAAGCCCGTTTCGTACCATAAAACGGGCAAAGTGGGTAAGAAGGTCAGAGACCCCTAACCCCGGAAGTTGTGATTTTGAAGTTGAATGAGGACTGATTGAGCCGCTTTTTGAGCATCCGTCAAGACAACGGTATTTAACAAATGTACCTCTCTAAAGACGAACTTCCCGGTCCATCGAAAGAGAGCACTCTTGAGATTATGTTTGACGGTTATGAAGCCGTTGATTTGACTCTCCATGACAAGACATATCTTACCCTCTTGGCGGAATAGCCCGCCAAGCGATACGAAAATCAAAAGTACGGTAAGTAATATGTTTATCTCCATGGTTCTATATTCAGTGAGTGACTAAGATACAAAAAAGGAATCTCTTTATCAATAAGAGTCTTCTAAATCATCAGCCTCCGAGAGTTGAGGAGAGCTGATCATCTGAAAGAAATAGCCCTGCTATCAAATGGAACATCCGCCAAACCTTTTTGGTGTAACGCTCCCATTTATGTTGAATCAGTCTTTTACAAGATACTGTCCCAAAAAAGTGTGTAAGACCCAAGACTATTATCTTTGAAAAAATAAAATAAAACAGTAAAACAGTATGGATCTCACACGAGTACAAATTAAAGAAATTATTTCGAATTGTCTGGCA
>NZ_JBHSGO010000069.1:0-1275 GCF_042654485.1 Falsiporphyromonas endometrii
TATTGTTCCATAACTTTAATTGTTTGATAATCATAAAGTTACAAATAATAAATCAACTAACCTACTGATATTCAATATATTAACACCTTGTATAAGATTGTTTTTCAATTAAATTTAAACAGCTTCTGACATTGTTCTGTCCAATATTCTTAATGTTTCTGAAATTTTGATGTTCGTATGCTGTAACAATCTTTCTGTTAGTATCTACAATAACCCCTTGATGTTCACATACCTTTTTCATTATTTCAAAAAGCTGATCGCACGAAGACAAACTTTGGACACTTAAAGCCTCGCTTTTTACTTCCAAACTCTTAAATTTCCTTTGTGCAACCTTCTTGCTTTTATCGCAACATTCCAACTGTCCAATAATATTCATTGATATGTCTTTGGCTCTATCTCTCGTTACCGGATCTTTCATTAAGTACTGTAATACAACTTCCGGTACCTTGCTTGGTTTAACCTTCTTTACATTTCCTATTTTGTCAGTCGTGCATTCGCATTCATTGAAAAAGTTATACCATTGCTTAACCAGTCCTCTGTACTTCTTCGGGTTCAGAATATCTGCAAATGTTTCTATTTCTGTTTGGCTTCTTATCCTCTTTGTGTACTTTATTTCCATTCTGAAAAGGTTTTTATTTTTCATTTCATCCGGCAATGTGTTCGCCTCAACACCTTTATCATACAAAACTGCTTCATAGTCTCTATACTTAAGATATTTGCTTTCATGCTTTTGCTGAACCGGATTGTAGAAATACTTTTTACCACCTTTTTTCTTCTTAAAAAGACATAGATATATTTTGGGTTCTTGAGGTGTCTCTAATGTTGCCCCCACTTCTAATCTTCGCACACTCATGCGCCCAATATCAAACCCAATCAAATTCTTCATGTATTTATAATATTCTTTTATGTCTTCATGTGTCACAACTTCGTAATTATTGCCCTTGATGAATTTTGTTACACTGCCATACATCTTGAAATCATACAAATCACCCGATTTTTTGACTTCCATTACTACATTCTTAATATTAATACTATATCCGTGAAGCTTTACAGATATTTTATCTGCAAATGCACTCACCCCGATTCTTGTTAGAATTTTATCCATCTCTTCGGGTAAGATTTTCATATTCAAAGTAATGTTATCTATCATCAATAGTTCGTTAAAAAATATCCAAGCCTAAGCGGCTCTGGCAGTAAATAAAATGAGTTCTTTGAAAAGTTTGTCAATAACTTGCGGGTCTGGGCTAATCCCAAACACGCAAATAAATCGTTCAA
>NZ_JBHSGO010000070.1:0-1327 GCF_042654485.1 Falsiporphyromonas endometrii
CGGGCGGACGCCAATCCCCCCGGTGTTTTTCATGCCCGCCTGACGGATGAACAAAACAATGAATTGAAATGATTAATTTTGACTCAAAGATAAACCTCCTTTACACACTTTTTGGGATACTACCTTTGGTTTCAAATGATAAAGTAATGGATATAAATAAAGAGAATCTTCTGTTTCCTCCCTTTTCGGATCGAGTTTGGATTGATGTTAGATCTCCTTTGGAGTACGCCAAAGGACATATTCCCGGCGCTTATAATATTGCTCTTTTCTCTGACGAAGAACGTGCCAAAGTCGGTACAACTTATGTTAAGATAGGACGCAATGAAGCCATTACGGAGGGGTTAAAATATGTCGGAGCCAAATGGCATCATTTTGAAGAGATGCTTAAGGAACTTTTGGATAAGGAAGGTAAGACGAAAGTGATGGTTTATTGTGCTCGTGGTGGTATGAGAAGTGCCTCTATGGCTTGGCTGTTTAGACTTTACAATCATGATGTGGAGGTGTTTCCCAAAGGGTATAGTGGCTTTAAGAAGTTGCTTCCTCAAATGGTTGATGCCATTAAGCACTTGGTCGTTATTGACGGACCGACAGGCTCCGGTAAGACCGATTTGCTCCATTGCCTTTCTAAACAAGGCCGGCAGGTAATTGATTTGGAGGGTATTGCCCATCACAAAGGTTCTGCGTTTGGTTATTATGTCGATCGCAATCAGCCAACCAATGAGATGATTTATAACCATATTGTAGTTGCATTGTCGAGGATGGATCTCACGGAACCTATATTCATAGAGAGTGAAAGCAAAAAGATTGGTGCTCGTGAAGTGCCGGATGTTTTATTTGCCAAGATGCAGCAAAGTAATCTCATTTCAGTTGAATCTTCTGTAGATGATAGGGTATCCCGTATCGTTAAGGGATATGCCGAGTTGCCAAAGGATATGCTGATAGAGGCTTTCTCCAAAATAGAGAAACGACTTGGCTCTGTAGAGACCGAAGAGGGTATAAGATCTGTAAATGAGGGGGATTATCATAAGGCAACAAGGATAGCTCTCAAATATTATGATAAAGCTTATGCCAAATCTTCAGCCAAGCTATGGGATGGTCAATCTTTGGGAAGAGTAAAACACACTTTGGACAATACGACTGAAGCTGCCACAATGATTGTTGATGTATTTAAGAGGTCGCTTTAGCAATAGCAATGGAAATAAAAAAGGGGCTGTGTCATTATTCGTAATGATTCAGCCTCTAATTTTTTAGCAACCCCTCATTTTTGGAGTTTAAGCAGCCAATTTTTGGATGGGAGCTACCATTGGACTCACAGGAACTCCTAAAA
>NZ_JBHSGO010000071.1:0-1375 GCF_042654485.1 Falsiporphyromonas endometrii
TCATGAGAATGTTGCACGAATAATAGCCTTATTGTATTTCATATACTGCTGATTATCAGTATATTTGTATATGTTTAACGAGTAAAATACTGCTGAGATATGTCCATCAAAAGCACTTCTAATGACAGTCCGAGTTTTGCAGAAGTTTATACTGCACAGAGACAAGCTAAGGCACGCAACGAGTTCTTGGAACGAGTAGATTTCCTGATAGACTGGCGTCCGATCCGGACGTTTATCAATAAGAAGCTTAACAAGACTGCTCAAGCAAAGGGAGAAGCGACTTACGACGGGGTGCTTATGTTCAAGATACTCCTTTTAGAAGTGTGGTATAACCTGAGTGATAGAGCCGTAGAAGAGCGGATTAATGATTCAATCAGCTTTGGCAAATTCCTTGGAATAGACATGGAGCACGTCTCTCCGGACCATAGCACCATTTGCCGCTTTCGGAATGCTCTAGTAGAAAAGGAGCTTTGGGATAAGCTTCTGTCTATGATTAACAAACAACTCAAGAAGCATGGTATTATGGAGATTAAGCGAGGCGTTCTTGTGGATGCCAGTATCGTTGACAGTCCATTCTCTCCGGACGGCTCCATCCGCATTGAAGTAGCAGATGACCGGGAAGACCATCGAAGTGAAGAAGAGAAAATCAAGGAGCAAAAATATATGGCGACACGTTGCTCCGGAAAGCCGGGTGTGGATAAAGAGGGCAGATGGGTAAAGAAGGGAGGTAAGTTTCGCTTCGGTTATAAGAAGCACATTGCCACTACCGATGAAGGGTTAATTGAGGGCGTTATAACTACTTCGGCCAATGTTTCGGACACTCGTGAGTTTGTGCCTCTTATTGACAAGATCAAGCTGCCCAAAGGTGTTGAAGTGCTAGCCGACAAAGGTTACACATCCAAAGGCAATTCAGAACACCTAAGGCAATCTGAACTAACGGATAAGATAATGAAGAAGGCTAAGCGCGGGCAGGCATTGAGTGAAGAAGAAAAAGAGTTTAACCGCCTCATCAGTAAGACACGGAGTAAGGTGGAAAGGACCTTCGGCAGCATTCGTCGGTGGTTCAAAGGCGGTCGATGTCGCTACAAGGGATTGCTAAAGACTCACGGACAAAATATCCTGGAATCCATCTGTCACAACATTAAAAGAGCACCAACATTGATCATACAATTAGCAGCAGACACCAAATAACCGCAACCTCCTTGAGAGGAGCATTCGTTATCCTCTCAAGTGAAAAACACCCCTCAAATTGAGCAGTTTAAAGCTCAAAATGAGGGGAAATAAGATGGGGTAATTCGGTTATCGATATAGAATCCTCTTTGAATACAAAGAAGTGGAGGTTGGAAAACCTAAATTACATTCGTGCAACAGTCTC
>NZ_JBHSGO010000072.1:0-1452 GCF_042654485.1 Falsiporphyromonas endometrii
CATAACTATTTGTTTACCATAAAGATAACTGTTATTCATGATATGGAAAAGACTTATATAAAGAAAGTTGAAACTTTTTTCAAAAAACAGAAAGGGCTGCGCCAAATGGAATTTTGACACAGCCCCACAACTGAATCATCCACCCTGTGCAAAGGTACGTAAAATAGTGATAAGAAACGAATTGCTAGGATATCCTAGGCTTTTACAACTTTTGCTTGCAACAACACTCTACCCGTGACTCTTCTACCTTAGAAAATAATTATTGCTGTATGGTAAACTTTTGAAAAAGACGAATAACTCTGTGATTACCAAGTAATTGGATTTGTCTTATAGTTGTAGGGATTACTCACTAATAACATCCTAAATATCTGTATGTTAATATGGTTTACCAGACACTAATAAAAATAATCTTGTACATCCATAATTCGAAGATAACTCTATTTTGATGCGGTTGCCTTGGATCATTGAAACAACATTGTAGATGTCATATTTGGCAGATCTTGTGATGAAGGTGCCAAGTGTTTCAAATTGCCAATCTCTTTGATTTTTAGTATCTTGTCCGTACAATTAAATAAAAGCCATGGAGATACTCATATTACTTACCATACTTTTGATAGCAATAGATCTTGGCGGATACTTCTTCCAAGAGGCAAGAGTATGTACCATTGGTCTCAAGCAGATTGCCACTACGGTAAGTGTCAAAAGCAATCATCAAAATAATCTGATACTATGGGCTGTGAAGCTCGTTCTGAAAGGTTTTTATTTGTTAAATATCGTTACCTTAAATAGTACTCAAAAAGCTACTCAAACAGCACTAATCCAACCTCAAAATCTCAAATTCGAGGGTTAGGGGTTTCTGACCTTCTTACCAACTTTACCCGTTTTATAGTACGAATCGGGCTTTATTTATGCTCTATTTTAACAAATAAGGTCGCGCGAGAAGCAATCTATTCTCGCGCGACTATCGATCCGTTGTCGCGCGACCTTGACATGTGAAGTCGCGCTACTTCAAGTGCAAAGTCGCGCGAGGTTAGGTTCAAAGTCGCGCGAGAATGGATTGCAAGTCGCGCGACCTTACAAAAAAAGCAGCCTAAAAGCTATTTTTAAGCAGGCAAAAGATGAATTATAAATACCGTACATATATTTTAACACATTGCGAGACTTATTAAGTGCCTTGTTTTTGAAATTCTATAAGATTAAGCCCATTTTTAGGTCAAAATATGGCAGTTTTAGAGGGCTAAAAACCCATCAATTGATTTAACATAAGTTTGTTAATTAAGTAGTGTTTTTACTTGTTTTGCTTCTTCAAAGAGTTGAGAATAAGGGGTAGTATCCCTAAAAGTGTGTAATTGAAGTTTATCTTTGAGTCAAAATTAATCATTTCATTTATTTGTTTTGCTCATCCGTCAGGCAGACATGAAAAACACCGGGGGGATTGGCGTCCGCCCGGGG
>NZ_JBHSGO010000073.1:0-1515 GCF_042654485.1 Falsiporphyromonas endometrii
TATAGAATGGTATAACAATAAAAGAATAAAACTGAGGTTAAAAGGAATGAGCCCGGTAAAATACCGAGCTCATTATAGACAATTATAACGTTTAATTTAACGTCCAACTTTTGGGGGGCACTTCAGACTCCACCCTTAAATATTTAGAATTAAACCTTCAATCAATAAGAATAATGTTAGAACAACTCTAACCAAGAATAACTTATAGATTAGCAAAAACAGTATTTAGTCCATACTGGTATACAATCTTAAGGCAAATATCGCCAGCCAGCAATAATTGATATCTTTATCAACTTTTCCTATCAATTGTCCTTGATTATTCTTTATAGTACCATCAGGCATTTTTTTAGCAACAGGACGCCCCTTGCCATCGTATATATTTCCTTGTTTATCCGCTAAGCCAATCAAAATACCATCTTGATTATAATATCTACCATACTCATTGATCTCACCAAGAATGCTTCCTTTGCGACCTTTTACTTTACCAATTTTATTAATCTTACCAAGGTAATAACCTTTGGAATCTTTAAGCGTGCCATTTTGAGTGATTTGATATACATCAAACTCCTGGTCGTTGGAATAAGTCTGACCTTTTGCAATGGACGGCATACATAGCAAACCAAGCAAAGACAGAAGGATAATAGAAAACTTAAGTCTCATAATTATATCTTTTAATAACAAAACAAATGTAGCAAAACATCAGCAAAAGAGGACTAAAAATGTGAGATAAAGATCTATAAAAAGCAACTACGACCTCTACCAAAGCAATAAAACTGAGGATCAAAATCACAATCATAATTTTAGGGACCTCTATTTGAATAGTCTTTTAAATGCTTTCCATTATACTATTACAGAAGAAAAATAAATGATCTGTCATGGAAGATATAAAAAGGGGAAACATAAACACAAAAGATTATATCAAAACCTCAATATAGCCGGCACCACTTGATAACAATCCTCATTAGACCAAAAACAATGTTTGACTTCTCCATGATGACATTATACAGCATCCATGCTTCATCTGTACCTAAATACCAAAAAGACTGGCAGCCGATCCATAAGATGACAAGTGCTTTATTAAAACGATAAAACTAAGCTGATTTACAGGCTAATGCCTCAAAACAGGTATTACCTGTCCTCAGGTGAAGTACCGTATGCCTTACCTTTGCAAGTGAAATAGTGAGCGTTCTTTGGCTATTCAATATATTGTGCATCTGCGCACTTTGCTCATTTCTAAATCGTTACCTATACGATCTGAATTTTATCGCAGAGCCTTGTTATTTAGGCACTTAGCCCGAAATCATTTTTTTACCAGACAGCTGTAAAAGGAAATTTGATCTTCATGATACAAAGATGAGCATGCATCAAGGACGCAAAGCCGGGCCGGGACAGGGCAACCGCATCAAAATAGGCTTATCTTTGGGTTATGGATATACAAGATTATTTTTCTAATGTAGAAGATCCACGTGTAGTGGGTCGTTGCAAGCATAAGTTAAGCGATATTCTAGTTATAGC
>NZ_JBHSGO010000074.1:0-1650 GCF_042654485.1 Falsiporphyromonas endometrii
CTGACAGACAATTCGAAATAATTTCTTTAATTTGTACTCGTGTAAGATTCATACGGTTTATCGTTTTATTTTGTTTTTTTCAAAGATAACAGTCTTGAGTCTTACACACTTTTTCGGGACAGTATCGCCTCCTTTGGTTATTAAGTTTATTTGTATTGTTACATTTATCCAATATCGTTTGATTTATCCTTTTTGTATCTTTCTAGTGTTTTGGATAGCTCTTCCTTGGCATATTTTCTCAAATAGTCGGGAGAGAGAATTTCTACTTCTGCTCCATGCGAAAATATCTCCTGCATAAAGTCTATAGACGGTTGAAGATGGTACTCGAAGATTGAATACTCTTTGCACTTCTTAGTTTCCCTTTGAGTGTGGTGAAGCGGAAGAGTCCTGAAATAGTCCGATTTATAATGGTTGTTATATACCTTGATCTTGATATCGTCTACTCCATAATCGTCTTCATTGACTTCTATTCCAAACGAATCTTTGAAGTACTCTTTTGCTGTTATTTTTGTATCCATTTCGAATACATCATTGAGCTTTTCAAGAGCTATAATTCGATCGAAAGCATAAATTCTGAGAGGTTTTGCTTCATCGTCCATAAATTTTGCAACGAGATACCATCTCTGTTTGTACGATTTGATAAAGTATGGCTCTATGGCAACTTTGTTGGAAGCCTCTTTGTAAAATGATTTGTACTCCATCATAAGGCATTTATTCTCTTTCATCGCTTCAATAATGAGGATAAGGAAGTTGTTGCCTTTAGGTATTCTTTCTGAAATAATACGGTTGTTGAGAGACTTTGCATCAAGCAATATGCTACTCAATGAGAATGTACTGAGCATCCAAGATTTGAGATGGTCTTTGTCAAGTGTATCCCTATCTTCAATGTAGTATTTATGTCCGTCTCTCGAATCGCATGAAATTGTAATGTCGAATATAGATTCGATCTCTTTGCGATGATTGATAAAAGTACGCTTTGAGAGGTCTCTTCCGCTATCGTTGAGTGGGCTAATAAGCCATCTTCTATTTATCTCTTCAAAGGTAATTCTTTCGGATTCATATATTTGACTCAATATCCAGAGGTATTTGTTAAATCTATCTCTTGCCATGTTTTTGAATTTGATTAGTGGATTACAAAAGGATGTTCGTGGTTATCTGAGTTATCAAGTGTATGGTCACATAGCTTTTTATATCCATACAGTGAGCCAGCAGCTACAGCTGCAAGCTTTGCAGCCAATACCTTATTGCCACCAATATATGCAATAGCTGAACCTACCATAGTACCTATCCCTACGGTTTTCATGAGCTTTTTTGCCTGTTTTCCTAATGTGTCATGTATGTCATAGTAGCAATGTGTGCAAAAGTCATTATTTGAGTTGAAGTCTTCCTCATTTTGATAACGATAGGCAGTATCTCGGTTGTACCGGCTGTAAGTGTCGGATTGATCTTCAAATTTATTCATGCTGCTATCAAAAGAATTGTCCTTTGTCATAGTAATATTGACTATTAAATTAAACATTCATTTAATCAATACTTCGGTAAATTTTTACCGAAAAATTAAAAGTTAAACAATAGAACTGACAAAAGTCGGTTCGAAAACACTAAAGAGATCATTGAAATGTTGTCAAAACGAATGGTTAAGCATGAAGA
>NZ_JBHSGO010000075.1:0-1655 GCF_042654485.1 Falsiporphyromonas endometrii
ACAGACAATTCGAAATAATTTCTTTAATTTGTACTCGTGTAAGATTCATACGGTTTATCGTTTTATTTTGTTTTTTTCAAAGATAACAGTCTTGAGTCTTACACACTTTTTCGGGACAGTATCCACCAAAATGTTGGAGAAATTTAGTAGACAAGAATCATTTATAAGATTATAAAACAATGATATATAATGTATTAAGATTAATAATTTCTTATGACAGTCATTAGGATCTGACATCTAACGACAAATCTGGGTTAAAGAGCTATCGAGAGAGCTGTTTATATGAAATCCAAGTTTGCCGTGCTGGCAAGACTTTTACCGGTCAGCAATAATCTTATACACAAGATTAATGAGAAAAAGCTTGTAAGACAATCGATCCAATCTGTTGATCTTTCCTTATGTTCTGTTTTTGAAATAAATGCTTTAATTTGCACTGTCGGTAGCTTAAGAAGCTTTATTCATTAGCTTTGCTTCTAAAAGGAGAAGTTTCATTTGCTTTAGTCTCTTTTGAGGAGTATCTACCATTGAGGATATGACAGAGTAACTATTTGAATTAAGAATCAAGCCGGTAGCACTATCGGTCAGATACAAAAGGGACTTGAAAATAACATCAAAGACAATGAAATTTATAGATATGGATACATTAGAGTTATTAAAAGAAAGATGCTCAGTAAGAGCGTTTTTAGACAGACCTATCGAGCAGGAAAAGTTAGATAATATTTTAGAGGCAGGACGTTTAGCCCCTTCTGCATGCAACAAACAACCTTGGACATTCTTAGTCATTCAATCCGAAGAGGCAAAGGCTAAAATCAGAGAATGCTACCCCACTCCATGGTTTCAGACAGCCCCACTTTATATTGTACTTATAGGCAACCATCAAACATGCTGGAGCAGGCCCTCCGGAGACTCTGTAGATATCGACACCTCTATAGCCGCAACACAGATGATACTACAAGCTCATGCAGAAGGATTGGGTTCAACCTGGGTATGCGCCTTTGATCAGGACAAATGTCATCAACTGTTTAATTTGCCCAAAGAGGAAGAAGCTATAACAGTTTTAGCAATTGGCTACCCCGATTTGAGCAAACATAAGACACCTCAAAAGCTACGCAAAGAGCTTAATGAAATTGTTAGGTATGACAGCCTTTGAGATATTGCTTTAAGCCTTTCTTATGAATGTATGGGTCCTCTCCAATGATTGCCACACTTTCTCATCAGGAAAAAGGCATTAGCCTTGAGGTTCCCAACCTATTCATACCTATTTATATCTATGGAAAGGGAATCATTTAAGGGAAAATAGGTTTAACATACTTTGCAAAGATGAGGAGCTGTGTCAAGATATGGAATTGAAAGAAGACCCTTTCTTATCGACAGTCACACCTCTTTTAACCAAATAAAAGCAATCGCTATCATTGAGTCTTAGCTCTTTGATAGCGATTGTTCTTTACAAATGAAAATTGAATCTATGCAAGGATAGTTTCGACATAGCCATTTCTTTTTCATTGCTGTCCGATAAAAGTTGGAAATGACATATTAAGGATGCTCAATCGCCGAATACATGCGGTTGAGCATTTCAATTTTGAAAGATAAGCCCCCCTAATCAAAAAGTGAGGGTATTGGAGGAGTATCTGCCCGAGCTTTTAGGAGTATTTCCC
>NZ_JBHSGO010000076.1:0-1758 GCF_042654485.1 Falsiporphyromonas endometrii
CCTGTACTACACTTTCGTTTTGCTTATGAATACTTTCAAAGATCGCTTCAAACGTTTGCGGCACCGTTTCGGGCCTTCGGGGATAACCCCTTCCGTTTGATTGCGAGTGCAAAGATAGAGCATTTATTCCTTCCCCTCCAAATGTTTTGACAAAAAAGTTTTGTGAAAGACCCGGGAATTAGAGCTTAACTGCCTTTATTCTTGTCGGTTATGCGTGGAAAATATTTTTTCTTGTTCTCGGGAACAAAACAGAAATCGGGCTTGAAAAGCTCTTTTTGTGCCGCAAAGAAGGGGATTGGGAGAGGAGGGTTGGAGTGGGTTTCGATGGTCTATGGGGCTCGGAGGTGGAGCACCATTGGAGTGGTTGGGGTGGATCTCATGGGCTCTCCCACTCTTTCTTTATCATATCGTCAGTGTCTCGAGGGTTCGATGTTGGGAGAGCTCTTGGAGTACCTAAGGGATTGCGATGGAGGATGGCTTCCTGAAAATGGATCACTCGGCATGGCTCTTTACGCGCGCGTACATTATATATGTGGCAATGCAAGTGGACATATAGGCTTTAGGGCTTCATCCTTATGTTGGTCTACCGGTAGGGGGTTATTGATAAAGAATTTTCAAGTACAGTTGAAAATATTTGTATTTACAGAGAATATTCAAATACATCTGATATGATTTCATCAATAAAGAAATAAAACTTTTCATTGATGAGATCCAATATATCGAAGAGTGGGAGCGGTTTGTCAACTCGCACTCGCAAGACTTTGCTGAGCCTTGTGAGTTATTTATCAGTGGTTCCAATTCAAGTTTACTTTCCGGGGAACTTGCAACTCTTCTCTCAGGTAGATATGTGGAGTTTGAAATACTTCCCTTCAGTTACAGCGAGTATTGTGGTATCACTCAGCAAGAGATTGGCAAGGCGAGCTACATCCATTTTCTCCAATCGGGAGCCATGCCCGAACTTTTCCATCTTCCTAACGATGCGATGAAGCAAAACTACGTTTCTTCACTCAAGGACACAGTGATGTTGCGGGATATTGTGGCAAGGTATAAGGTTAAAGACGTAAAGCTCTTGGACGACCTATTTGTTTATCTGGCAAACAATGCCTCCAACATTGTGTCCATTCCGAACATTGTCAAATTCTTCAAATCAAGAAATCGAAAGACAAACTACGAGACCCTCTCCACATATATATCATATCTTGAGAATTCTTTCCTCATTCATAGAGGTGAGCGATATAATATCAAAGGGAAAGACACCATCTCCGGCAATTGCAAGTACTACCTAAATGACCTTTGCTATCACAATTATCTTTACTCCGGGTTTGGTTACGGAATGGGTTATCTCCTCGAGAATGCCGTTTACCTAAGTCTGAGGAGAGCCGGGTATCATGTCTATGTCGGGAAGATCAAAGATACCGAGGTTGATTTTGTAGCTATAAAGGGAGGGAACAAACTCTACCTGCAAGTCGCACTACAACTATTAGATAAAAACACCATAGAGCGAGAGTACCGATCTCTACAGCTAATCGATGACAACTTCCCCAAATATGTGGTGAGCTTGGAGGAGTATAAAATCCCCACAAACGAAGGGATAGAGCATATTGCCGCTTGGAAGTTGGAAAACATCTTGTAAAAGGTAGTATCCCAAAAAGTGTGTAAAGGAGGTTTATCTTTGAGTCAAAATTAATCATTTCAATTCATTGTTTTGTTCATCCGTCAGGCGGGCATGAAAAACACCGGGGGGATTGGCGTCCGCCC
>NZ_JBHSGO010000077.1:0-1854 GCF_042654485.1 Falsiporphyromonas endometrii
TATATAGAATGGTATAACAATAAAAGAATAAAACTGAGGTTAAAAGGAATGAGCCCGGTAAAATACCGAGCTCATTATAGACAATTATAACGTTTAATTTAACGTCCAACTTTTGGGGGGCACTTCAGTCACTTCAATGTGTCACAGCCCCTTTTGCTATGGTAAATGGTCTAATTTTTATTTGATAATCTTTGCATCCACTACCGATTGAAAGATGATGGCATGATCACATCTAAACTCGTCAGCAGATAGTTCGCCATCCAAGACAGTTGCTTTCCATCCGGTTTTAGGATCTTGCCATTGGCAGCTGGTTTCTTCATCTTTCTTTGTGGATAGATATTTCCATCCGGTGAGTTCTTTGTCAAAGAATGGTTTTAGAACGGACATTCTATCTCCATTTGCTCCGGCTAAGATTGCACTTTCTGTTTTCCCGGATGAGCTTTGTGCTCCAACATTGTATATCACTAACTTTATACGACTATTGGGATTAAAAAAGCCTTCAGGGTAGGGGATATTCTTAATCCTTTGAGTTAAGATGCGTCCGACTGCCTTTTCATGAGCAATGATATCGTCCCGATACGTGTCCTTGTCAACCATTGGATATGGCACAAGTAACGGCATCTCATTTCCGGAAGGGAATGTTACATCAAAGTCGAACTTGATTGGAACGAATAAGCCACATATTTCGCATCCATATGAGATGATTTCTTGTGGAATATTGTCTAAGAAGTAGAAATCTGCATTTTGTTTCTCATTGATAAAGTGACTCTTCCCATCCTTTGTCTCCGATCTAAATCCCTCTTTGTTGAGAGTTTTTATGATCTCCTCTTTATTACCACCAATGAAGATCACGGGAGTATTATCCTTTTTACAATCGTAAGTAACAAATTTGATGGCATTAAGGTCCTTGTTAATAAAAGCCGTCACCTCAATGTTTCCATTTTTCTTATTAATGTCCGGAATGGAGAGGTGTTCCACTTTTGCTCTATGTGACTTTTCTTCGTAGGAGGTGTTCGCCTCTTGATTGGGTACAACTTCAAATGCCATGCGGGGCAATTGAGTTGTCTCCTTGGCATCTGGTATGGATGTGTTACCGTCTTCTTTGTTGTCTTTGCTGCAAGATATAGAGACTATTCCAATTAGTATCCCTACAAGTGTAATTAATGTGCATTTATAAATCTTATTCATCTCTTAATAGTTAAATGGTGACTATAATCTATCGAAGTGTTCAATTAGAAAGAGTATTTGATTTTATATTGAATTTGCTTTAATGGGAGTGCCTTGAACATCTTGTATGATTGTGAAATGAGACTTATAAAACAATCAAAAGTGAGTCTTAATAATATGAATACCATACATCTCCAACTTATACAAGTTTTTTTATACCAAATCCAAAACAACATTTAAGTGCCGAGTTAATCTACTATCGGCCTTTGTATACTCTCTTTCTGTGTGAAGTTTCTAAACCTCGTGACATTGCAAATTTATAATATTAGTTTGAATTATTTGCGTTTATATTACAATTGGAGGGTGTTATTATCAATGTGATAAGATCATTTCGAAGAGTAGTATTAGCTGATTTAGGCTTAATTCTTTCCTTATGGCTGTAGCTGAAGCGGCAATTCGTAGGTTTATTCAGACTGAATACCCTATAACACAAAATATGTTTTCGAACATTAGAATACCGTTTACTTTCCAATATTCATAATAATAACACACAAAGATGTGGGTAGTATCCCAAAAAGTGTGTAAAGGAGGTTTATCTTTGAGTCAAAATTAATCATTTCATTTCATTGTTTTGTTCATCCGTCAGGCGGACATGAAAAACACCGGGGGGATTGGCGTCCGCCCGGG
>NZ_JBHSGO010000078.1:0-1892 GCF_042654485.1 Falsiporphyromonas endometrii
CTAGTTTTAGCTCTGAAGATATTAAGGAAGATAATTTAGATATTTATGAGAAAGAACTTACAGCTCAATATATGAATAGTGTATTATTTAATGATTATGTCATTAAAGAAATAATAGATAAATACTCAACTTCATCATCTATTATTGTGTATTTCTCCGATCATGGTTTGAGAAGATATGATGATCCGGACGATACAAATATGTTTTCACATGCACC
This sequence comes from Falsiporphyromonas endometrii, assembly GCF_042654485.1. Taxonomy (NCBI): domain Bacteria; kingdom Pseudomonadati; phylum Bacteroidota; class Bacteroidia; order Bacteroidales; family Porphyromonadaceae; genus Falsiporphyromonas; species Falsiporphyromonas endometrii. The sequence continues at coordinate 218 of NZ_JBHSGO010000078.1, forward strand.
TACAGAAGTTTCTACCCGTATTCCCTTTATGGTTTATATGTCAGAACAGTTTGTTAGAGAGAATCCAGATATATCTGAAGCTGTAAAAAGGACAATACATAATCCAATTATGACAGATGTTTTATGCAATTCGCTGGTATCCTTAATGGGTATTGAGTCTAATCTGACCGATTCGAAATTTGATATGTGGTCTAATCGTTATGATATAACTAGACCAAGGAAACTTAAAAAGTGGGATGGTGGTATATTGATTGTTTCTCCTAAAAGATGAAGTTAAAGTACTTGTATAATCTATGATTCAGAATTCGACACATTTTTATAACAGAATCAAAAATCTTTGGTGGGTTTTTGTTCTTTATGTTTTAGTACAGTTATTTAGTTACCATACATTGAAAGGCTATTATGAAGCTTGTCATATATCAACACGTATGCTTGCTGACATTTTTGAAACTTCTATGATAGCTTTTTTATTCCCTCAGTTATTCCAAACAAATGGATGAGAAGAATAGTTATTACAATTGAAGTGTTCATTCTGTTTTTTCTTTACATGCTTGATTATGTGCTGATTATTAAATGTCAGGTTCCATTTAATGATGATATGGCAGTACCTCTTTTGGCAACTAATATGAATGAATCTATCGAGTTTGTTTCAGAACTTAGTTGCAATATAGGAGTTTGTTTACTGCAATTGTCAAAGTTGTTTCTTCTCCTTCTTATCTCCTATTTTATGCCTTTAGGCTATTCTTATATAAAGAGACAATATATTAATCTATTGCTGTTGTATAATGATTGTTGTCTGTCATTGACCAAGATCTACTCAAATCGTTGTAAAATTGTTTTATTCGACGTATTTAGGTTTACTAATTTCTATAGTTGATACTATACTCATTGCATGACCTACAACTATTAATTAAATTTGTCGGATAGAAAATACAACTGTTTCAATTCTATTGTTAATATCGTTAGAAATGATTATTAAGATTAACAACGTGAATGCATCAATATGCAAGTATCTAAATCTATTTAATTATTATGAGTTCTAATAGATTAAAGAAATTCCTTTATTCTTGGTTAAAAAGGTTTTGGTCTATCCAATACCTTTTTGTCTTTATGATGATTCTATCCATTATAAACATCAAGTTATTGATTGGATACAGTAGAATACCTGTGTCTTGTTCTGCTTTACTGAGAGATTTTTTTGTTTCTTTCTTCTCTTCTTTGATTATAGCATTAATCAAGAAAAATAAGCTAAGACATATTGTTGCATCGATCTGGGGACTATGCTTTGCTTTTTTCTTTATTTATGAATACCATTTGATAAAAGTTTGTGAAACACCATTCACTGATACGGTTTTGGTTAATTTATTGAGTCACAATTCTGATGAGGTGAATAATATGTATTTCCCCTTTTCGATTTCAGCAGAAAGTTTTTTGAAATCCTTTTTTATTTCAATTTGTGCTGTCTTTATTTCATTTAGTTGGTTCCCTCTTTGTAAATATATTGTGCGAAATAGAAAGAATCATAAGTTTTGCATTGTCATTTTTTCTGCTTTTTCTGTTTTGTCTTTCATGTATTTTTTACTTTCAATAAACAACATAGATTACTCAACACCTTTATTTTATGAAGGAAGAACTATGTTTGCTAGAGATATTCTTGCTATTAAAAAAACACTTA
>NZ_JBHSGO010000079.1:0-2129 GCF_042654485.1 Falsiporphyromonas endometrii
CCGGGCGGACGCCAATCCCCCCGGTGTTTTTCATGCCCGCCTGACGGATGAACTAAACAATGAAAGGAAATGATTAATTTTGACTCAAAGATAAATCTCCTTTACACACTTTTTGGGATACTACCAACAAAACAGATACAGACTTCTTAGATATATTTAGAAAGAAATCTTGTTATTATGTTTTCCAGAGTAGCTTTTTTGCTCTCTTCTTATTTGTACCCATTTAGATATATGATATACCATCTCATGGTAAGCATAAATCTTTTGCTATTGTTAATACATTGTAAATAAATGAATTATGCTTAAAATGACACAAAATGAAATATATCATTTTGACGCATAAAGAAGAATCATGGTGTTACGAATTGTAGCTAAATGCGAAAAAAATAATTATCGCGTCATATTAAAAGACTTTCTCATCTAAGTCTACATACATTTGCAATGAACAAAGGAGGTGAAAAAGACTGAGAAGTAATTCAAGGTCTTTTCTACGAAAATCTTTGATTTTGGACTCCTGGCATGATCTATCTTTTAGCATAGATTGGGAATTATATTAAAGAGAGAACAGAGATCTTTGAAAGAGTTTGGAAGTCAACTAAAGTGGCTTTATTTATGATTAGTTATGAGAGTGTTAGACATAAGATAGCACATGGATTGTATGCGACTTGCGTAGTATCTTTTTGTTTAATTATTGTTTAATCTCTCTCAGATCATAAATATGCAGTAAAGTAAAAAGGTGAATATTTTGTTGATGATTTTGTAAACACTTTAATGACTTCGTAATGTTGGTTTGATGCCGGCAATGAAAAACTCTTGTCAAAGGTCTCGTTGTTGCTAAGTCAAAATCAATGACCGGTTGCCTATAGCGAAACTTGTATTTCTTGCTTGGAATACAGAGAAAAAGGTTGCAATTGGTTAGATAAGGGCGCTTAAAACTTTCATTTTGTAGCATTTTTTGAAAGATGACACGGAATGATATATAAGAAGTCTGATTATGATGTAGATTTGCGACGTAGTTAATGTGCTACCGAGCAGAACCCATTCTGCAGAAAGTCTATGGAAGACTCTTGGCATGGGCGTAATTGCTTATGAAGACATTATTAAATAAGAGAAAAACTACTTAAAACAGATGTGATCGTTATAAAGTCAATTGACACAATTGAACAAATTGAGAGAACGGACCTTGAACTAACTTTGATAACGCAAAAAGGGAGATAATCCTAATTATTAATTCACTCCACTGCACCGCCGTGGGTAGAGATACCCTGTTGGCGGTGCTTTTTTTTGAATTAAATAGAAGTGACGTGGATATCCGGATGGCAGTTTCCATTGGCTACAGTCGCTATAGTTATTATGTGGCAAAATATGACCAATCCGGCTTGCATTGGAAATGTCAGTTGTGTTGATGACCGTTTGTTTTGGAGAATCTACTCGGATTTATTTGTAGGAAACTGTTGCTCCCATAAGAGTCAGTGTATAAACTATCTATAAACAATGGGTTTTTTATACACTATTTTAGAGGATAATTGCAATATAAGTGTCATTTTAGGGGAGCACCATAACTGAAAGAAAAACTATGGTAGAAGTACTTTGATTCTTAAAAGATGTGAAGGTAATTTGGACTATGCTTCTGATTAATTAAAAGGAGGTAGCAAGATTCTCCTTGATGGGAGGTAAATCATGAAATAGCAGTCAAATGTTATTCTTTCTTCCATGATTGTTTAGTCCTAATTGTATTCAGTAAGCTCGCGGGCTTTGGCAAGTAAAATATCAAAGCTGGATTTATCTATGCTATTATTGAGAGAAGAGGGGATAGGTTCTGTATACCTTTAAGTCAGGTGCAAGGTTATTTCTATATCCATTTATTGTATTTGACCTCATCAAAGGGGTTATTTGGTGCGTATTTACTAAATATTGGAGGTAATGTGAAGAAGATAAATATGTAAGAGTATCAAACAATCCTTGTTGACATTCATGGGTCATTGATTGTATAATAAATGACAAGGGGGCTGTGTCATTATTCGTAATGATTCAGCCTCTAATTTTTTAGCAACCTCTCATTTCTTGAGTTTAAGCAGCCAATTTTTGGATGGGAGCTACCATTGGACTCACAGGAACTCCTAAAACAG
>NZ_JBHSGO010000080.1:0-2138 GCF_042654485.1 Falsiporphyromonas endometrii
ACCTCCCGATGAGCCTGAATTGACATAGGGGGATACCCCCATTTTAGCGCAAGATGATCAAGTGGGATGCCCCTCTTGAATACTATGCTATGTCCTTCTTCAAAGAAGAACGTTTAGGACACTATTGCAATAAATACGATAAATAATGTAAATACAAGCAAGCGTTTTTTAGTCTATAAACAACTGTTTTTTAGACTTCAAAAAGGTCTATTTCTTCCTAAATAATAAGTAGATAGCAATTTATTAGAATCTTAATATGTTAAACTATATTAAACCATCTTAGAATTTATCTTTCGGCGACTTAAAAAACACTTTTAGGCCGCCTTTTTTGGTAGGTCGCGCGACTTGCAATCCATTGTCGCGCTACTTTGAAAGTAACCTCGCGCGAGGTTGCACTTGAAGTAGCGCGACTTCGCATGTCAAGGTCGCGCGACAACGGATCGAAAGTCGCGCGAGAACAGATTGCTTCTCGCGCGACTTTATTTGTTAAAATAGCGCATAAATAAAGCCCGCTTCGTACTAATAAAGCGGAAAAAGTCGGCAAAAGGTCAAGTGACCCTAACCCTCGAAATTAAGATTTTGAAGTTGAATCAGTGTTGTTTGAGTAGCTTTTTGAGTATTAAAATAGGCAACAATATTTAACAAATAACACCCTCTCATTACGAACTTCACAGCCCAATGATAAGGAGACCTGTTTATAGTGTATTTGATAGCCACGAAGTCATCGATTTGTTGCAAGTCAACAAGACATATCTTACCCTCTTGAAGAAATGATCCTCCAAGCAAAACAATTATCAAAAGGAAGGTAAGTAATATGATTATCCCCATGGTCACTGTCTTTATTAGTGACTAAGATACTAAAAAGGATCCTCTTCAGCAATAAGACTTCACCAATACACAAAAACAAAAGGAAGAATTGGTTTATATAAAGCAACAATAATGATTAACAAACTTCTATCTTCACTTATTATATAATAAGGGGCAGAAAACTAAATTCCCCAACCGGAATGGTTTCCAGATAAGTAGCCACTTCCGGCTTATTCAGCTTTTACCTAACAATGGCAATAAAACAAATTCTAAATCAAAATCCCCTGCTCAATAAACTAAAAGGAGGATTTTTGTCTTTTAGGATCAAAAAGTTTTGAACAGCTAACAAAAACCACATAACTAAATGAATAAGAATACAATAACAATATATTTATAGTTGAATAGATGAAAAAAACAGCTATCTTTGCAACAAATCATGCAGGCATTTTTAGATAAACGTATTGCAGGATCAAAAAAACAACCTATCTTTGCAAACGCAAAACGATACACGTTATCTGCTTTGCTAAACAGGTTGGCCCATTCGTCTATCGGCTAGGACGTCAGATTTTCATTCTGAAAAGAGGAGTTCGATTCTCCTATGGGCTACGATTAATAAATAAAACAGATTAAGTAAATGGCAAATCATAAGAGCTCAGTTAAGAGAATTCGTCAGGCTAAGGCTCACCGCCTTCACAATCGCTACTATGCGAGGACGACTCGTAACGCAGTTATGGCCTTCCGTAAGTTAGAAAACAAAGAGGAAGCAGTTGAGAAGTTGCCAAAGTTGAGCAGTATGCTTGATAAATTGGCAAAGAAGAATATCATTCATAGAAACAAGGCAGCAAACATCAAGTCTAAGCTTGCTCGCCAGATTGCTAGAATGGCTTAATCTATAGAGAAGATCAATCGGTAGCTAACGCCGAATAAAATAAGGATAGCAAAACAGTGGCCCATTCGTCTATCGGCTAGGACGTCAGATTTTCATTCTGAAAAGAGGAGTTCGATTCTCCTATGGGCTACTTTGAAGATTCTTTTCTATAGAGACTATGTTCCATCAAAGAGACTGTTATGTCTCTTTAGGAAAGTGAAGTGGATAGCTACTGCCACCTATAAGAGTAGCCTTAGTGGCCCATTCGTCTATCGGCTAGGACGTCAGATTTTCATTCTGAAAAGAGGAGTTCGATTCTCCTATGGGCTACAAATCAAAGGGGCTGTGTCAAAATTCCATTTGGCGCAGCCCTTTCTGTTTTTTGAAAAAAGTTTCAACTTTCTTTATATAAGTCTTTTCCATATCATGAATAACAGTTATCTTTATGGTAAACAAATAGTTA
>NZ_JBHSGO010000081.1:0-2151 GCF_042654485.1 Falsiporphyromonas endometrii
AACTATTTGTATACCATAAAGATAACTATTATTAATAACATGGAAAAGACTTAATATAGAGAAAGTTGAAACTTTTTTCAAAAAACAGAAAGGGCTGCGCCAAATGGAATTTTGACACAGCCCCATTATTTTTATGTTGTATGCTTATATCTTCATATGCTTTTGAACAAATATTGTGACATCTAAAAAGATGTGACGCAAATTGCTCACCACCATAAAAAAAGTAGGTGGTACATTGCATCCCTGCAACGTACCACCGGAGGTGAATATTAAGTTGATTATATAATTATTATATCAATGATAGTCGGCAGAACACCTGCCAACCGTACAACTTCATGTTTAATAAAGATAATGCTTCTTGTTCGAGTATAGTCTATAAATCTTAGTAGTGAACTTATATCTTATACTCAATTTTAATGAGACTCTCAGAAATATTAAGTTATTCATAATGCTCAACTATACCTATCACAATTTTTGGTAAAGGTACGTAAATCATCAACTACTTTTAATACAAGGACTAAAGAGATTGTTTTCTAAAGATCTCTACTAACATACGAATCCTTTGCTTAATGTTTATCCATTCTCTCTGTCCGCCGTAAATGTAGTACTTTTTTTGAATCGTTCCAAATGTTATTCCCTTTTTAGTTTGATTTTTTATTAGGAGTTGCCCTATGATAAATGACTTCTAATATGCTTTTTTGTTAGAACTTAAATCTATTCCTACTAAAATATTACAAAATGATGTATCTGATTTAGCTGATAACGTTTACCTTATTCCGGAAGTCTGATAAATGTTCATTGAAGCAGTTAGTTTTTTATTATATCCCCTTTTATGAGTCTCTCTAATCAATAATGGAAGTGAAGGGGCATTGCGAAAGAGATCCGTTTTTTGTATATTGATCGTTGATACAAATCACTAACCATGAAGATAAGCATATTACTTACCATACTTTTGATAATCATTTCGCTTGGAGGAGCATTCCTCCCCGGCGGTAAGCTATGTCTTTTCGGCAGGATGCAAACAGATCCCGGTCATGGTCTTTATCATAGGGCTGTGAAGCTCATGATGGAAACCTTTTATTTGTTAAATACTGTTGCCTTAGATTCAACTCTAAGAGCTGATAAAGCACTATTGATTCAACCTCAAAATCATAAATTCGAGGGTTAGGGTCATCTGACCTTCTTACCGACTTTGCCCGTTTTTATAGTACGAAACAGGCTTTTTTATGCGCTATTTTAACAAATAAGCTCGTGCGAGAAGCAATCTGTTCTCGCGCGACTTTGGATCCAATCTCGCGCGACCTTGACATGCGAAGTCGCGCTACTTCAGGTACAACCTCGCGCGAGGTTACCTTCAAGGTAGCGCGAGAACGGATTGCAAGTCGCGCGACCTTCCAAAAAAGGCGGCTTGAAAGTGATTTTTAAGTGGCCAAAAGATAAATTACAAATGCCTTACATAGATTTTAACATATCGCAATAAAGATAAATCTGCCTTTTCTATCTCTTTGTAGAAGAAATAGCCCTTTTTGAGATCAAAAACAAGCTGTTTTAAGACGAAAATCAGTCTTAATAAATTTACATTATTTATAGAATAAGTGGCGTTTTAATTGGAATACACAAGATGATTTCCCATATCAAAGTACTTAATTTTATACTATAAGTTGTTAGAGAATAAATGGTAGAATATATAGGATGTGATTATCCGGGAGAAGGGAAACACTTAGAAGCGGAAGTATTCCTTTATTATAAAATTAAAATCGGAACAGAGAAATGGAATTTGTCGACATTCATCTATAAAGGATTGGAGCAAAAAGAATATCCGTATTCTATACTAAAGTATGAAGATAAGGGGTTGAAAGCAGGCGACCCTCCCGGGGAACAAAAAAGGAATAACTCTATGCAGCCTTCGTCTCAAATGCGATGGACGTCTTACAAGAGCTATTCCTTTGTGACGAAGGTATAAATATTTTTTAATAAACAACACACCAAAAAATTTATGCGAATGGATCTGAGTTTATATTCTTTTATTGCTGTCCGATAAAAGTTTTTGCGACAAAAAAATAAGGGGCTGAAAAACTTCACAGAATTCAGCCCCAATTGTCTTATCTTTATCATAAGAACTTAAAAGTAAGACGATGCACAAAAGTATTC
>NZ_JBHSGO010000082.1:0-2170 GCF_042654485.1 Falsiporphyromonas endometrii
CGATTTATTTGCGTGTTTGGGATTAGCCCAGACCCGCAAGTTATTGACAAACTTTTCAAAGAACTCATTTTATTTACTGCCAGAGCCGCTTAGGCTTGGATATTTTTTAACGAACTATTGTTTAATTATACTCTGCAAATATATGCATAGATATACGCAAGAATCTTTCTTAGGTGTGGATTCTATCAATTTATTTATATAATTGTTCTGCTTCTATTTGTTTTTTGATATGGGAATCCGGAGTTCAAAGCTTGTAGCTTGTTGTATTGATATTAGGAGATAATGTGTACATTTGGGATTCCAGTTTAGGATGGTATAATTATATGATAGATACATTAAAGAACAAGGTCCTCCGAGGAGAAGACCTTACAGAGGAAGAAGCGTATGCTCTTATAGAACTTGTGCAAAAAGATTCGTCTGTATTAGAGGCTCTCTATGAAGCATCGCACGAGATAACAGAGCATTTCAATGGTAACCGTTTCGATACATGCTCCATTATAAATTGTAAGAGTGGGCAGTGCCCTGAAAATTGTAAGTGGTGTGCTCAAAGTAAGTTTTATAAGACAGATGCAGAGGTTTATTCTCTTCTTGATGCCGATCCATGCGTTGATTTGGCCAAACACAATAGAAAACAGGGAATAAACCGTTTTGCTATGGTGGCAAGTGGAAGAAAACTGAATAACAATGATACAGACAAGGTGGCTGAGATCGTAAAGAAGATTCGGCAATCAACAGACATTAAGTGTTGTGCCTCTTTGGGGCTTATGAGTGAAGATCAGTTGCAGAAACTCTATGACGCCGGCATTACAACTTATCATTGCAATATGGAGTCAGCTCCCAGTTATTTTGGTTCACTTTGTAGTACTCATACTCAAGAGGATAAGAAGCTAACAATAGAGGCAGCGCGTAAGGTAGGTATGCAGGTTTGCTCCGGTGGAATTATCGGTATGGGCGAAAGTGCTCGACAGAGAGTTGAGTTTGCTCTATTCTTGCGTTCGCTCAATATTTTAAGCATTCCTATTAATATCCTTTGTCCTATCAAAGGGACTCCTCTTGAAAAACAAAAGCCACTTAGTGAAGATGAGATTTTCATTACTATTGCTATGTTTAGATTTATCAATCCTAAGGCATATCTTAGATTCTCTGGAGGAAGAAAACAACTTTCTGATATTGCACAAAGGAAAGCTATCTATATAGGAGTCAATGCCGCTATCACCGGTGATATGCTTACCACTGAAGGTGAAGGGGCAAGGCATGATATGGATATGATTAGAGAAATGGGTAAAGTGAACGATGAATCTTTCAACTGGGGTGCCTGATGTTGTGCCAATAGAAATTGTCGTCCTTTCGAGATGTCCCAATGATATTTATGCGACTGATTGATGGCAACTGCAGATCTTCTCGATGGTAGCTGATTTGTGTTAGATTTTTATCTTGAGTGTCGCAAGTATATTTTGAGGCAAACTCCCTTCTTTATGCAGTAGCAATATGGTGTCTTCGTCGGCTATGGTACCAACAATGTCCTTTATTTTTAGTTTTTCTATTTCTAAAGCAATCATTTTTGCCATTCCTTTTGGGGTGAAGATTACAGCGCCTTGGTGTGAGATAGCCGCCCTCAAATTGAAGCGAGATAGTGGATAATTGACCGTAACTTCTGCCATTTTCCTCATTTCTTCGATAGGAAGTTTGTATTTGAATGTGCCGCTTTGTTTTACTCGTTCTATTCCAAGTGATTTAAGGTCTCTTGAGATAGTAGATTGATTGAATAAATATCCATGTCTTTCCAACGAATCGACAAGTTGTTCTTGTGTTTCAATGTTTTCTTCGAGTAAGATTTTACATATTGCAATCAGACGTTCTTTTTTGTTCATGTCACCTTAAATCAATTTGTTCTGAACAAATTTATGTAATTATAACCATTGCTGTCCGATAAAAGTTGGAAATGACATATTAAGGATGCTCAATCGCAGAATACATGCGGTTGAGCATTTCAATTTTGAAAGATAAGCCCCCCTAATCAAAAAGTGAGGGTATTGGAGGAGCATCTGCCCGAGCTTTTAGGAGTATTTCCCAGTCTTTTTCGGGATGATTGAACAAACTATAGAAGTCGACATAGTACATCAAGGTTATTCTTACCATGGTTGCCAATCCTGAAAAGCTCCAAGAGCGG
>NZ_JBHSGO010000083.1:0-2173 GCF_042654485.1 Falsiporphyromonas endometrii
CCGGGCGGACGCCAATCCCCCCGGTGTTTTTCATGCCCGCCTGACGGATGAACTAAACAATGAAAGGAAATGATTAATTTTGACTCAAAGATAAATCTCCTTTACACACTTTTTGGGATACTACCTGTCCAGACTGCTCCAAGTCCAAGTGCATGGGCTGCTAATAAGATGTTTTCTGAGGCTGCGGAAGTGTCTAATATCCAATTGTCGTGTCCGCTTCCCTTATCTGCTTTATTCATGTCACCACATACGACAATTATGAGTGGAGCATTGTTTATAATGGCCTCTGATCCGGGGTTGGCTTTGGACAATGCGTGAATTTGCTTTTTGTCGGTTACAACAATGAAATGCCAAGGACGTTTGTCAAGCCCTGATGGTGCAGCCATTCCGGCCTTAAGGATTGTCGTTATTTTTTCGGTTTCAATGGCTGTTGCTTTGTATGATCGTACGCTGACTCGAGTCATAATGTTTTCGATGGCAGCATTGTTGTTCTGATTGCTATTCTTAGGTTGACTTTTGTCATTGTTTGCAACAAACGAACGGATACTGGGTAGATCACAATGATTGACTGAGAGAAGAATGTTGTACCACTGACATCATTGCTATTTGTGCTTAACAATAAAAGAGGGATGTGTCAAAAGAATTGACGCATCCCCCGCTATCTTTGATAATAGTGTCCGGATTATTCTACCGGTATGGTCACCGTATATGGCGAACACATCTTGAGTGCAGTAATTGCTGCCTCAGATCCTTTGTTTCCCAGTTTGCCACCTGCTCTATCTTCCGCCTGCTCCATTGTATTTGTTGTGAGTACTCCAAATATGACCGGAATGGGGTAGAAAGCATTTTCTTTGGTGTTTCCAACAATTGCAGCAGCATTTAGGCTTGCCAATCCTTGAGTTACACCTTGGCAGATATAGTCAAAATGGGGAGTGTCACCTCTTACTACACAGCCCAGCGCAATGACGGCATCCAGCCCCCCTTCTCTGATAAACTCTGAGCATCCGTATGTAAGCTCAAAAGTCCCGGGTACCTGCATGACTCTAATTTCATCTACATGATGTTCTTTGAGTGTTGCTATTGCACCATCCAGCAAGGCTTTTGTGATATGACTGTTCCATTCAGCAACTACAATGCCTATTGTTCGTTTTTCTGCCCCTACAATCGGGCTTTCTAAAAGGTTGTCACCTTCCAAATGAGCTTCTGTAGCCATAGCTTTTATTTCTTTATTTGAGCTTCAACTCTCATAATGTCAGCATCCACTGTTTCAGCTTCGGGAGCTGTATAGTACTTGTCTTTGATTTGCTTGTAGCAATTAAGCGCTTTGTCGTACTGCTTCAATGTTTCATAAACATGTCCTGCCTTAACGAGGCATAGAGGAGATATTGCGTCATTGTCGGCATCTTTGGCTGCTTTTTCGAATGCCTTAACTGCTTCCTCGGGTTTTTTGAGTTGTACATAGCAGTCGCCAATCAGTCTTTCGATAGAAGGTGCCACTACTGATTCGTCAGCAGAGAATTTTTTCAATTCCTCCAGTGCCTCCTGATACTTGCCCATATCGTAGAAGCAAATACCTGCATAGGCATGGCTTAAGTTGCCGGTTTCTGTGGAAGAATATTCCTTTGCGATTGCCAAAAGACCTTTATGACCATTTTGTCCGTATAGGGCGGCACTGTCCTCTCCATTGATAAATAAATCTTCAGCTACATAAGACTCTGAAAGAGCTTTTTGTGCTTTTGGTTTCTTAACGAATTGGAAATAGGCAAAAATACCTGCCACAAGTACAATGATGATCAGTACTACGGTTAGGATTTTAGAGACATTTTTCTCTACGAATCGCTCTGATTTAGATGCGATTTCCTCCATCGCATTCTCCTGTTGATTTGTTTTCTTAGACATAATTATCTATATGACGTTGTTTTTAATTTCTTGAAATAGCTTGGCAAATATACTATAAATGCAACAAATGTCAATTCATAATTGGGCGTAAAGGTAAGTGATTTGTTGCAAAGAAGACTCTTTTGAAGTCTCTAAAGATAGACTTTATCTCAATAGTGTCCTAAACGTTTTTGACGAATAAAAAGAAAAGGGTAGGTTTGTATTGAACAAAAAAGAACAGCTCCAAGAGCTGTCACCAACCACCCTTTTCATGGCAAATATAACACTATTCGCA
>NZ_JBHSGO010000084.1:0-2253 GCF_042654485.1 Falsiporphyromonas endometrii
CTGACAGACAATTCGAAATAATTTCTTTAATTTGTACTTGTGTAAGGTTCATGCTTTTTATCGTTTTTTAGTTTGTAATTTCAAAGATAATAGTCTTGGGTCTTACACACTTTTTTGGGACAGTATCGAATGAGATGAAATAATCAAACTCTTTTATTGATAATGAAGCCTTACTGCTTAGAAGATGTATCATCCAATTTGCAGTAAGGCTTTTCTTTATCTTGATAAATATGTTGGAATAATGAATTTATCAGATCTGATAGTATTTTTGATACCTATGCTTATAACTGTAGAAAGAGCATTTTTATTACCTTTACGAATGCGGAGATTCGTTTACTTAAGACTCTAATTTAGAGAGTAAAAATCACTTTTTGTTCTCAAGCAATCAAATTAATGAAGCTACTTTGAATTATGTCGAACAAACTTAAGGATTAAATCACCATTATCAATCAAAGTAGCCTCAATGAGACTTGAATGCGAATCCATAGGTTTTGTATCATAATTATAACAGCATAAATACACATTACACACTCGTGATCGAACATTATTTATTACTTGCAGCAATAGTCGTACTTGGAGGTATATTAGCAGGAAAAGTTGGATATAAGTTTGGAATACCCAGTTTGCTACTTTTCCTCTTTGCCGGTATTATATGTGGTAATTCGGGCTTGGGAATGTCTATCAGTAGCCCCAAACTTGCTCAATTAATAGGAGTCATAGCCCTTTCCATTATTCTCTTTTCCGGAGGTATGGATACCAAAATCAAAGAAATCAAACCTGTCATCAAGGAGGGAGTCATTCTTTCGACCTTAGGGGTTATTTTGACGACTATTTTCACCGGAGGCTTTGTCTACTTTTGTAGTATATATCATATTGCTCCCATTGAAATTTCCTTGCCGGTAGCTTTACTTTTGGCAGCACTAATGTCAAGTACAGACTCTGCATCTGTCTTTGCCATACTCCGATCTCAGAATATGTATCTCAAAGAGAACCTCAAACCTGCATTGGAGTTGGAGAGTGGTAGTAATGACCCTATGGCTTATATGCTCACCTTGGCACTGATACAGTTTATTAGTGAAGGCAACGCCAATCCATGGTTAATTGGTGGCAATCTTATTATTCAATTTGTGGTTGGAATTATTGCCGGATATATAATTGGCAGAATAGCTGTAAATCTCCTTAATAGAGTAAACATTGATAATGACACGCTCTACCCTATTATCCTTTTATGTTTTGTCTTTGCGATTTATTCTATCACATCATTAATGAAAGGAAATGGTTATTTGGCTGTATATATTGCCGGTATTACTGTCGGCAATAGCAGACTGGTACATAAAAAAAGTATTGCTACTTTTTTTGATGGCATAACATGGTTGGTTCAAATCATCTTATTCATTCTTTTAGGAATGCTTGTACATCCCCCTGAGCTTCTCAAAGTTGCAGGTTTTGGCCTCATAGTTGCTCTATTTATGATCTTCTTTGGAAGGCCCTTGAGCGTACTTATCTCATTGCTCCCTCTTAGAAAACTCTCTTTCAAGGGTAGAATTTATCTGTCTTGGGTTGGATTGCGTGGTGCTGTCCCAATTATCTTTGCCACTTATCCTATACTGATGGATGTGCCGGGAGCTCAGATATTATTCAATATTGTATTCTTTATTACAATTGTATCATTACTTGTTCAGGGAAGTACTGTCGGATATGTGGCTAAGTTGCTCAAGCTGTCTGTTCCTGCGCCTCCGGTTGGAAACCTCTTTGGGGTTGAAATACCCGAAGAGACAGGGACAAAGATGGAAGAAAGAAAAGTAAACAAGAAGATGCTTTCCTCCGGAGATCGACTAATGGATATAGATTTGGATGACAAAGAGCTTGTAATCTTGATCAAGAGAAACAATTCGTACAGAGTTCCCAAAGGCCCCATGCATTTGAAAGTCGGAGATATTCTACTTATTGTGTCTGAAACTGATAAGAAAAATATCCTTGACAATGAAATTATAGATGTTCGGAGAGAACAAAATATTGAAAAGCTCAGACAGAGGGTCCAAGAGAAAAAAGCAAATAAGAAGTGAATATCGAGAATATAGTTGGATGAATATGTAGGACAATTAAAGCTATAATAAATCAAGTCGGGGGGCTGTGTCATTATTCGTAATGATTCAGCCTCTAATTTTTTAGCAACCCCTCATTTTTGGAGTTTAAGCAGCCAATTTTTGGATGGGAGCTACCATTGGACTCACAGGAACTCCTAAAACAGAT
>NZ_JBHSGO010000085.1:0-2262 GCF_042654485.1 Falsiporphyromonas endometrii
CGGGCGGACGCCAATCCCCCCGGTGTTTTTCATGCCCGCCTGACGGATGAACTAAACAATGAAAGGAAATGATTAATTTTGACTCAAAGATAAATCTCCTTTACACACTTTTTGGGATACTACCAAAATAAGACCTCTAATTTGTAATATGCCATCAGAATTAGGAACTGTCTATTACAATAAATAAATATCAAACTTCATTACATATAACTATGAAAGGAATCGTTTTAGCAGGAGGATCGGGAACCAGGCTCTACCCCATCACGAAGGGAGTATCCAAACAAATGTTGCCGATATTCGACAAACCAATGATATATTACCCCATATCTGTCCTAATGCTGGCCGGTATCAGAGAGATACTTATCATCTCCACACCCTACGACCTACCGGGATTCAAAAGACTACTCGGAGACGGAAGTGACTATGGAGTAAAATTTGAATATGCCGAACAGCCATCACCCGACGGACTCGCACAGGCATTTATCATAGGAAAAGAATTTATCGGATCAGATACAGCATGTCTCGTATTAGGAGACAATATATTTTACGGTAGCGGTTTCACAAAGATGCTTACAGAAGCAGTCAACGAGACCAAGAAGGGCAAAGCAACTGTCTTCGGTTATTGGGTAAATGATCCCGAACGATATGGAGTAGCAGAGTTCGACAAAGAGGGCAACTGCCTCAGCATAGAGGAAAAGCCCAAAGAGCCAAAGTCCAACTATGCCGTTGTAGGACTCTACTTCTACCCCAACAAGGTCGTGTCCATAGCAGAAAAAGTAAAGCCTTCCGCAAGAGGTGAACTCGAAATAACCTCCGTAAACCAAACCTTCCTGGAAGAAGAAAATCTAAAAGTACAAAAACTGGGACGAGGATTTGCATGGCTAGATACGGGAACGCACGACTCACTAAGCGAAGCATCAACATTTATCGAAGTGATAGAGAAAAGACAAGGGCTCAAAGTCGCCTGCCTCGAAGCAATAGCATATCGAAAAGGATGGATCACAAAAGAAAAGATGAAAGAGCTCGCTCAACCAATGGTTAAAAATCAATACGGACAGTATCTGATAAAAGTAGTTGAAGAACTGGATAGTAATAAGAATCCGAACAAAGAATCCAATCGTAAAACCACAAACTATGATATGTAGAGAAGCTATGCCCCTCCAGTCAGTATGGTAATCCATAATCCAAATAGAATACTCTAAACTTGATTATAAAACAATAAGACATTCTGTAAAGGTTTGCTATTGACACATGAATAAATATTCCAATCAGAGAACAAATTGCAGAATACTCTCATAAAATACTGGACAAATCCATATCATTAAAAATTAGCATTTTACGAATAAAAGAAATATATAAAAGACTATAGTTAATAGAAAATATATCCACCGATCATTATGGAGATGTTATGCCAATAAAACACGTTAATGGTTTCGCATAATCCCACATATATTTAATATTAACATTATCCCTACCAATGACAACTAATACTTGTAATATAAAAGAGAAAAGAAAAGCTTTGTTAGTTAATCTCTTTTTGTTCATCTATGGTTTAGCAATTCCTTTTTCATTACTTGTTAGCGTACAGATAGTTATTGCAGTATTCACTGCTATTATTCTAATATATTGTTTTTTTAAACAATATATTAGAATGAATATACCGACTCTAACTTGGTTAATCATCCCTGCCGTGTTTATTGTTTTAAAGATGCCTTTTGAATACGATACACTTGATATGGAGGGTAATATTGCAAAAGAACATTTGATTAGTTTTCTAACAATTGGTCTTTCAGGAATTTTAATCGGTTCTATGTCATTTAATTATAAATCATTTATTAAATATGGGTACAAAATAGCATGGATTAATTTTATATTTCTCTTTTTTTTCCCGTTTACTACATTCTATGGCAGTAGTATAAATTATATGCGTTTTGGGTACGCTCTACTTCCCTCTGTAATTTTTTCATTTGTTTGTTTGTCTCCCCCCTATAAAAAAAAGGGAGCTTTTCTTTTATTTATTTCTTCGATTATAGAATTGCTTATTTTTGGAGCAAGAGGAGCTACGGCTTCTGCAATTATTTTCATATTGATATATATTTATTTTTCCTATAATATTAGTATATTGAAAAAAGTAGCTCAATAGTTCGTTAAAAAATATCCAAGCCTAAGCGGCTCTGGCAGTAAATAAAATGAGTTCTTTGAAAAGTTTGTCAATAACTTGCGGGTCTGGGCTAATCCCAAACACGCAAATAAATCGTTCAA
>NZ_JBHSGO010000086.1:0-2326 GCF_042654485.1 Falsiporphyromonas endometrii
AAAATTTTAGAAGACTGACGATTGATTATGAGTTTCATGCCGCTACTGCAGAGGCTATGGTTCAACTTGCTTTCTGCAAAATATTGCTTAATAAATTCTCTGAATAATTTTTAAACAGCTTCTTAATTTGTCTATCATCAAGTTCTCTTGCCAACTCAACACCTTCAGAACGATATTGGTTGTTGGCTGTAGTATAAAACTCTTCTGCACCTTTTGCTGCTGTCACCATATGCAAAACAGCATCATATCTGGCATCTCTAAGTGCTACTTCATTGTATCCTCCCTCATTGAGAATAGCCATCCACATATCTTCTGTCAGATAAGTGGATATATCCATGGTTCCTCTATCGCAAACGATGATAACAGGCTTGTTGCACTCTTGAGCCATTTCATAATAAAGGTCTTCCATTTCCAACTGAAGTTTCAAAGTAGCTTTCTCAGCTTGGTAGAAGAATTTCTTATTATCTGTAAGGTAATTGACTCCTGATGTGCTAAACATGGTTGGCACTTCCGGCAAAGAAAAGACTTGATATCCAAGTCCCGTAAAATGCTCGATGATACGTACCATAGCCGTTGTTTTACCCGCACACGGGCCGCCAGTTAGTACGATCTTGATGATATTATTCATTCTGAATATTACTTATTGAGTTTATCAAAACGTGGAGGAGAAAGAATACAATATCCAAATCTTTATTTAGGCAGTATCTTTCTTTCCACTATTTACCATACAAAGATAGCTTATTCGCAACGATACAAAAGCGATAAGCTATCTTCATAGGCTTTGTTGGAAATTGGATCCCTTATTCTCCAAAGCGACTAACTTCGGACATTTGCTCCGGTTTTGAAACTTTGCTTTGTTGAGATTTGTGTTTATAAAGTCGGTCTACAATCAAAGCAATTGCACCATCACCTGTGACATTGCAAGCTGTACCAAAAGAGTCCATTGTGATGTATAAGGCAATCATAAGAGCAAGGTCAGTTTCTCCAAAGCCGAGGATAGATTGCAGAATACCCAAAGATGCCATGATAGCACCTCCCGGAACACCCGGTGCCGCTATCATCGTAATGCCCAGCATTAAAATAAAACCAAGAAAAAGTGTAAAACTATGAGGTATTCCCTGCATCATCATCAGAGCTAATGCGCATGCCACAATTTTGAGTGTTGATCCCGACAAGTGAATTGTAGCACAAAGGGGAATGGCAAATCCACTAACCTCCTCACTTACTCCATTGATGCGAGATTGTTTGAGGGTAACGGGGATTGTGGCAGCCGAACTCTGTGTACCCAAGGCTGTTGCATAAGCAGGAAGCATAGTCCAGAGAAGCTTAAAAGGATTTTTCTTTACTACAACTCCGGCAATGACATATTGAAGGACAAGAAGCAAAATATGAAGCACAAAAATTACGCCTATAATTTTGATAAAAATTAGCATAATGGCGAATACCTTGCCCTCATAAGTCATATTTAGAAAGATACTGAAGATATAAATCGGTAGTAATGGTATGATAGTAGCGGTTATAAGTTTGCTTATAATTTCTTCAAAATCCATTGCTACCTCCATAAGGGCACGACTACGGATATTAGCCATACCAAGACCTAATACAAAAGCCAGCAATAATGCAGTCATTACACTCATCAAAGGAGGCATCTCAATAGTAAAATAAGGAGTGAGAGGAGTCGCTCCCAATGCCAGAGCTTTTGCTGATCCTGCATCAATCAAAGAGGGAAAAATGGCAGCTCCCGTCGAGTAAGAGAGTAATCCTGAGAACAGAGTAAATCCATATGCCAATACAACGGTTATTAGTAATAGGTTTTTGGCATTTCTGCCCATTTGTCCTACTGCCGCACTTACAAGACCTAAGATAATAAGTGGGATAACAAATCCGAGAAATTGACTAAAAAGAGCATTGAAGGTTACAAAAATACGAACGGCCCAGTCTGTAAAAAACAAACCGGAAATAACACCAAATACCAAAGCTAAACCAATACGCCCTAAAAGGTTGATACGAATCTTTTTCATGAAATACAATTTAAATTACTTCGCAAAGTAAATATAAATTCCACTTCCGAACACAATAGCTCTGTGTCAAATATCATTATGTAAATTTAGAATGTTGAAGGTCCCTATATCCATTAATTCGTATTAATGGAGTAATTCGATGTTTATTGTAATGATATTCTTTGCAAGTATATATGATGAGACTGTTGCACGAATGTAATTTAGGTTTTCCAACCTCCACTTCTTTGTATTCAAAGAGGATTCTATATCGATAACCGAATTACCCCATCTTATTTCCCCTCATTTTGAGCTTTAAACTGCTCAAT
>NZ_JBHSGO010000087.1:0-2480 GCF_042654485.1 Falsiporphyromonas endometrii
CATTTCTTCATGCTTAACCATTCGTTTTGACAACATTTCAATGATCTCTTTAGTGTTTTCGAACCGACTTTTGTCAGTTCTATTGTTTAACTTTTAATTTTTCGGTAAAAATTTACCGAAGTATTGAATAAGTATATTCATATAAAGTATTTGATAAAAAAGATGCGGCTAGAGATCTGTAAAAACAAAACAGATTGAAGTGTTTCTCTCAAATATCAACTTAAGACACAACATCTATCAACATTATTTAATTTTATTTCAGTATAACCTTAAGCCTTTTCACAAAAGCACTTTCTAACTCATAGATAGCAACTATACGGTATATACATACATTTTTAAGGTAAATACTGATTTTTTGTGTACATTCGCAACCGAAATAAAGGCAACTAATCTCAATAGAACCATATAAAGCAGAAAACATATATACTCAAATTCGTGAGATACAACAAAGAAGATGCCTTAATATACATACTCATCAAATTAACGAAACAATGATGACAGATATCGAAATAGCAAGAGCTACAAACTTAAAACCTATCACAGAGATCGCAAAGAGCATAGGACTTCACAGCGAGTCCATCGAACCATACGGACGATACATAGCCAAAGTTCCACTAAACGAAATAGACGAGAAGAAAGCAGAGAAAAGTAATCTAATCCTTGTCACAGCCATTACTCCTACCAAAGCCGGTGTGGGAAAAACGACTGTCTCAATTGGTCTGACTTTAGGTCTTCAGAAGTTAGGCAAAAAAGCCTGCGTTGCCCTTAGAGAACCATCTCTTGGTCCATGCTTTGGCATGAAAGGCGGAGCAGCCGGTGGTGGTTATGCTCAAGTGCTTCCAATGGAAAATATCAACCTACATTTCACGGGAGACTTTCATGCTATCACCTCTGCTCACAACATGATCTCCGCTCTCTTGGACAACTATATATATCAAAACAGAAATACTTGTGAGGGATTATCTGAAGTTGTTTGGAAGCGCGTCCTTGACGTCAATGACAGATCACTTCGGAATATCGTTACCGGTTTAGGAGGAGCCGGCAACGGCATCCCTCGTGAGGCAGGCTTTGATATCACGGCTGCATCAGAGATTATGGCAATTCTCTGCTTGGCTACAGATTTTGATGATCTAAAAAGACGTATTGGCAATATTCTTCTTGGGTATACCAAGACCGGTGAGCCATTTCTTGTAAAGGATCTGGGAATCAGCGGAGCCATTGCCGCATTGCTTTTTGATGCCATCAAACCAAACTTAGTACAGACTATCGAACACGGACCGGCTTTTGTACATGGTGGTCCATTTGCCAACATTGCGCATGGCTGTAATTCAATCCTTGCAACAAAAGCCGCACTAAGTGTTTCTGACTATGCAATCACTGAAGCCGGTTTTGGAGCTGATTTGGGAGCTGAGAAGTTTTTTGACATCAAATGCCGTAAGGCAAACCTTCAGCCGGCACTGACAGTAATAGTCGTTACACTGTCCGGTCTTAAGATGCACGGAGAGGTAAAAGAAGATACCATCAAAGAAGTCAATCCGGAAGGAGTAAGGAGAGGTTTGAAAAACTTAGACCGACACATTCATAACCTAAGGCGTTTCGGTCAAACCATTGTAGTGGCATTCAACAAGTATGCGAACGACACAGACGAAGAGATAGACATCGTTAGAGAGCACTGTGAAAAACAGCTCGGTATCGGTTTTGCAGTTAACAATGCCTTTGCTGAAGGAGGAGAAGGTGCATTGGAGCTTGCACGACTTGTTGTGGACACCATTGACAATAACCCGTCCAAACCACTGGAGTTTGCTTACAGCCTATCAGATACAATCACTGAGAAGATAGACAAGATTACCAAAAAGATATATGGTGCTGCCAATATAACATATAGCAGCAAAGCGACTAAGAAACTCAGAAAGATTCAGGAACAAGATCTTTGTCATTTCCCGGTATGTATCGCAAAGACTCAATATTCATTTTCTGCCAACGCCAAAGAATACGGTGATGTGAGAGACTTCGAGCTCAAAGTTTCTGATATAATTATCAATCGAGGTGCCGAAATGATTGTTGTAATCATAGGAGATATAATGAGAATGCCGGGACTTCCCAAAGTACCACAAGCAGAACATATTGATGTTGTTGACGGTCACATTGACGGACTAAGCTAAGACATTAATAGAGAAAATTCTACATTCTATAAATATTACAGTTCGAAAAGAGGGTTGCATCAAGGACATCTTGATTGTAACCCTTTTTTTCTGGTCAACTCCAAAAGCTTTTATCAGGTAGCAGTAGCACAAAATAGCTCCTTTGAAACACAAACAATGATTATAGAACTTCACTTAAATCACAATAAATACAATAGTGTCCTAAACGTTTTTGACGAATAAAAAGAAAAGGGTAGGTTTGTATTGAACAAAAAAGAACAGCTCCAAGAGCTGTCACCAACCACCCTTTTCATGGCAAATATAACACTATTCGCACAA
>NZ_JBHSGO010000088.1:0-2631 GCF_042654485.1 Falsiporphyromonas endometrii
CCGGGCGGACGCCAATCCCCCCGGTGTTTTTCATGCCCGCCTGACGGATGAACAAAACAATGAATTGAAATGATTAATTTTGACTCAAAGATAAACCTCCTTTACACACTTTTTGGGATACTACCGGACAAACAGCCTCAATGTATAAATAGCAACTCCCTATACTTAGGAAGCGGCCATATTTCATCGTCGACAATAAGTTCCAAATGATCTACATGATACCTGATCTTATCCAAATACGGGAATACCTTTTGCTCATATTCAAGAGCTCGTGATCTAAGATCTTCAATTCGGTTTGCAATCTTGCGACATTCAGTCATTTCTTCAACCATCTCATAAATTGCAGTGAGATGCCTGCATACTTTGCGAATCATCTCTTTGGTCCCTTTTGAAAGCTCCTCGTATTCTTTAGTATCCCCAAAAACCTCTTGCAACTTCTTTGCATTGTCAAGCAACATTGTTTGATATCGAGTTACAACCGGGATAATGTGATTGAGACACAAATCGCCCAAAACTCGGCTCTCTATTTGGACTTTTTTGACATACACTTCCCATTTGACTTCGTTGCGAGCCTGCAATTCGTGAGAGGTTAAGACCCCAAGTGTTTCAAACATCTTCACCGCCTCAGAAGTGGTATATGCATCGAAAAGAAGCGGAACATTCTTTTCGATATTCAGGCCCCTTCTTGCAGCCTCTTCATGCCACTCTTTGCTATATCCATTTCCATCGAAATGAATGGGTTGTGACTCATTGAGATAATCACGTATGACATCATACAAAGCAGACTGAATACTCTTTCCTTTGGCGATAGATCGATCTACAGAATCTGCAAAATCTTTCATCTGAAAAGCCAAAGCTGTACATAGGGCCAACATTGGAGCTGCACAATTGGCAGAAGAGCCTACAGCACGAAATTCGAATCTGTTGCCGGTAAAGGCAAAAGGAGAAGTACGGTTGCGATCAGTATTATCCAATAATAGTTCTGGTATTTGACCTACGCCAAGAGACAACTCCTTCTTTGCATTTCTAACTATTGCTTCATCGTAGCTTGAAGAGATAAATCGCTCCAGAATATCCGATACTTCGCTACCCAAAAAGCAACTAATGATACTTGGAGGAGCTTCATTACCACCCAACCTATGCACATTGGTAGCAGAGGCAATGCTTGCTTTGAGCAATCCATTATTCTTGTAGACTGACATCAAAGTAATGGCAACAAAGCATACAAAACGAAGGTTCTCAGCCGAATCCTTTCCGGGAGAAAAGAGATTGACGCCTTCATTGGTGCCAATACTCCAATTGCAATGCTTCCCTGATCCATTTACCCCCATATAAGGCTTTTCGTGAAGTAATAAGTGAAAATGATGCTTACGAGCTATACGCTTCATAATACTCATTAGCAATACATTATGGTCGTTTGCCAAATTGCATTCTTCGTATACAGGAGCAAGTTCAAATTGGTTTGGGGCCACCTCATTGTGTCTGGTCTTTACCGGAATGGCCATTCTATAACACTCCGTCTCGAGATCCTTCATATACTCTTGTACTCTTTCAGGTATGGCCCCAAAATAATGATCGTCAAGCTGCTGATTCTTAGCACTTTCATGCCCCATCAATGTACGGCCGGTCAATCTAAGATCCGGACGAGCGACATATAAAGATTCATCAACTAAGAAATATTCTTGCTCCCACCCTAAGTATGTAGTGCAATTTTTCACATTTGGATAAAAGTATTTGGCCACTCGTGTTGCCTCTTTATTAAGAGCCTCCAAAGAACGCAACAATGGTGTTTTGTAATCCAAAGCCTCTCCTGTATATGCAATAAATACGGTTGGAATACATAAAGTGTCGTCTATAATAAATGCCGGCGAAGAGGGATCCCATGCAGAGTAACCGCGAGCCTCAAATGTGTTGCGAAGTCCTCCGTTGGGGAAACTGCTTGCATCGGGCTCTTGCTGACGCAAAAGCTTACCACTAAACTCTTCAATGACACCGCCATTATTATCGGGGGAGACAAAGGAGTCATGTTTCTCAGCCGTTCCATCAGTCAAAGGCTGAAACCAATGTGTGTAATGAGTTACACCATGATCCATCGCCCAGAGCCTCATGCCGGAGGCCACTGCATCAGCCAGATGATAATCAATGGGCTCTCCACTATCAATACATTGACATAGCTGAGTAAAGCTATCATTGCTTAAATATTGACGCATGGATTTTCTATCAAATACGGCTTCGGCAAAGAATATACCTACCGATTCTTTTCTCTCAACAGCTTTTACAGGCTCTCTACTGGTACCTTGTTTAACAGCATCAAAACGTAATAAAGACATATACAATGGGTTAAAGGATTTATTTAGAATAAGTTGAAGAATAAATATTTACAATTTATTATCTATAAATTCAAAATCTGCTTCTTAATCTCTCTTAATAAGAATAGGGCAAAAGAACTCATAACTCAATTACCTGTATATCCGAATTAGATAAGTATCAAAAGTCGCGTAAAACTAAGAAGCTGTTTAAATTTAATTGAAAAACAATCTTATACAAGGTGTTAATATATTGAATATCAGTAGGTTAGTTGATTTATTATTTGTAACTTTATGATTATCAAACAATTAAAGTTATGGAACA
>NZ_JBHSGO010000089.1:0-2639 GCF_042654485.1 Falsiporphyromonas endometrii
TAACTATTTGTATACCATAAAGATAACTATTATTAATAACATGGAAAAGACTTAATATAGAGAAAGTTGAAACTTTTTTCAAAAAACAGAAAGGGCTGCGCCAAATGGAATTTTGACACAGCCCCATCTTCAACTATCCTATATCACGGATTAGGGAAATTATAACAATATCTTATGTATGTTATTGGTTGATTTAACAATAACCACTTGATTTCCTTTTACAACCTCTTCTAAATTGATAATTTCATCTTCAAACATATACTTTTGATACAAAAGTGTTCCTCGTAAATCATATACATATATCATCTGATGAGATCCAGAAATAATAGATTTATTTTTGATTGTAATATCTTTTTTCAAACAAACATCTTTCGTTGATTCATCTATTTGTTCTTTCAACTTCACATTCATCTTATCCGACAAATCTGAAAAAACAACATTCGAACCAATAAACCTGAATGCCTTAACAGTATAATAATAAGTCAAATCATCTTTTTTCATCAAATTATCAACCACACACTCAGTCTGTTTCTTTACAAGATTAACCCTATTGTTTAAGAACGCAACTGATGTTTGATCAGGTAATGTAGCTACGACATTGACGCTATCCAAAAGGAAAGGCTCTCCTGACCAAGAAAGAACACCTATGTTCATATCGTTCTTGTCTGAATAAACAAAAGAGATGTCTTTTTCAATGAATCCAGTTTCATCAAAATGAATAGCTTCCACTCCTTCCGGCCTACTTCCATTCACTTGCACTGCAAGATCTGTGTCTTTTTCTCCCCACGCACGAATATGAACCTTTACAGAATATGACTGTTGTGGAGAAAAGATTATTGAAGGAAGAATAATAGCTGCGCCAAAACCTTTAGTTCCTATCATTCCATCAGCCACAATTGTTTGTGCTCCCATCCAACCTGGATATGTAGTGTATTTATCCAAGAATGAATTTTCCTTATTCAATTCTTTGTAATCATTGGGTTTATCGATACCCTTTTTTATCTTTTCGAAATTCTCATCATAAATGACAATATCCCTTTTTTCTGATGCTGATATTAAATTATAGTTATTAAACAGATAACCATCTGCTTTAGGTGTCTTTTCCCACTTTGCAGTAAAGTTATCTTGACCAATATTTTCCGCCTCCAAAACTACAGGTGTAACAAGACCAAAAACAAAGACCTCTTCAGAGGGTAATGATATTTCATCTCCCTTTTTGGCTTTTACAGAATAATAGTAGTCTGTTTCCGGGTCTAATCCGGTCACAGTAAGCGAAGTTGAGTTCGTGACTTCTTTATCTTGATATCCCTCTACGAACTGATGATCCGGCTCGTAAAACACTTTAAGATCGTCAAGATATATATCACCATCATCTTCAATGCGTATTCTTATGGCAGTGGCATTAAAATTAAGATACTGATCAAGTGGTATAAACTTAAAATCTGGAATTCCTTTTGTATCGATTTTAAGAAGTTGAGTCCAATCATTTCCAACATATTGTTCAATCAATATAGAACCATGCTCTTTAGTATTAACCTCTTTAGCAAAAAAACTAGCATGAACAATCGGTTTGGATGAAGAGTTCAGCTCAAGAAAGTCCCCCGATATCATATGCAAAGATTTATCACCTGTCTTTGCATTATCCTTATTTTGATTAATTGGATTTTCAGAAGAAAGAGATACTTTGAATTGACCGAAATCATTTGAAACAAGTTTATGATCTTCCGTCAATTTCACATCCTCAAATGAATCAACAATTGAGTCTGTGGCTTTATATTCTTTTTTTGAATAAACACTGACCAGATATGTATCTATTTCTTGTAAAGCATTCCAGTTTGCTCTAAATCCATCTGCCTTTAGGTCATCATAACCAGTCACTTCAGGATAAGGTAAAAGACCTTTTTGTCTTGTAATTGTTATATCATCAATAAAGAACTGAACATCAGAATTTGCAGTAAACTGAACAAAAGAATTTTGAGATTTATCATTTGCCTCGACATCAATAGTTGTAATATAGTTATTCCACTCCTCTGTCAATTTAAAATTATCTCCACCTAAGTTTGTACTTCCAGAAGCAATACTAGCGTAGATTACACATTCTTTATCATACTTCTTTTTACTCCTTGCACGAAAACTAATTGTGATTTTACCACTATAATCTCCATAAGGTGTATTCAAATAACCATCTTCCAGGTCCCACCCTGTAGAATAATTTGATACAAAGCAAACGCCCCCGGCTTGATGTATGGCAGCACCGGTCCACCCCTCCTTATGTGTCAATTCAGAAGGAATATAAGTTGTATATTCATCTGCTTCATCTTTTGAATATGGATCGTCTTCCGAACCCATAGTAAACTTAGAGAAATCCTCTTTAACAACTACTTCTTGATCTTGCCCATATAAATAAAAAGGCGCAAGGATAAGTATTAAACAAAATACTGATCGTAATAATTTTTTCATAGTAACTAAGAAGCTGTTTAAATTTAATTGAAAAACAATCTTATATAAGGAATTAATATATTGAATATCAGTAGGTTAGCTGATTTATTATTTGTAACTTTATGATTATCAAACAATTAAAGTTATGGAGCAATATTCAACCAACCTGACTGATAAACAGTGGCAAGTTATCGAAAAAA
>NZ_JBHSGO010000090.1:0-2678 GCF_042654485.1 Falsiporphyromonas endometrii
ATATCCTTCCTCCAACATATGCATGTAACGGAGACGATCATAATAACTATGCTTTCGTCTTTTCTTTTTGTTTGATTCCATAAATAAACCCCAAAAGTTTTGAGTCTAACTTTTGGGGTTCATATCACAGATAGAGATCGGCCCCTTAATTCTTTATTTTTTCTTTGACACTTGTCTTCGAAATCTCTTTTGAAATTTTTAAAGAGATTGGATCATTCTTTAGTTTTTATCAGGCGACAATAATTCTCTTAAGTAATTACTATCGTACTAAAAAGGATTCTCTAATGCAATGTTGCTCTAAAAGTCATTGGAAAATTTTCTTCCAAATTGCCCCGTCTTACCAAAATTCTTGCAGATGGAGGCTATAGAGGGGATCTTGCCGGTTGGCTTCTCGTCAAATACGGGTGGAAACTTGAAGTCCTCTCAGATCAAATGAATATCTATCAAAGTTCAAGGTCATTCCAAAACGCCGGATCGTGTAAAGAACTTTTGCATAGTTGGGAAAATCTCAGAAGCTTACGGTTGACTATGAGTTTCATGTGGTGACTGCAGAGGCTGTGGTTCTACTTGCTTTTTGTAAAATATTGCTTAATAAATTCGTTGAATAATTTATAAACAGCTTCTTGTAGTTACAAAAAAATATACCTTTGCACTACAACTAAGATAGTTTGTTAAACAAGGAGATGTTAAGTTAGACACTCAGGGAAAAAGAAACAGACAATAAAGTTGAAAAATGGATACCTCCAGTCAAACACCAATTAATTGATAGATATAAACAGAAACCTTTTATTTTTTATATGAAAACTATTCTAATACTTTCGAATAACATTGGTAAAAGAGTAAAGATTACCTTTTTTATATTGTTCTTATTATTATTTGCTCAGTCGTTATGCGCTCAAGATGTTCCGTCTGCACTATCCTTGCCTAAGGACACAACCATTCATGTAGGAACTCTTCCAAACGGACTGACATACTTCGTAAAGCAAAATACCAATCCGGAGCATCGGGCCCACTATTATTTGGTTCAAAAAGTTGGATCCATTCTTGAAGAAGACAACCAGTTGGGATTAGCCCATTTCCTCGAACATATGGCTTTTAACGGCACTAAAAATTTTCCTAAAAAGAAGATTATTGAATACCTACAAAGCATAGGATGCAAAATGGGTGCCGACCTTAATGCGTTCACCTCTTTCGATGAGACCGTATTCACCATCAAGGACGCTCCAACGCAAAAACAGGCAGACATTGACAGCTGCCTCCTAATTTTGCATGATTGGAGCGGATTCATAACGTTAGATCCAAAGGAAATAGATGCAGAGCGCCCGGTCGTCCACGAGGAATGGAGGACTCAGGAGCGCTCCTATAAAAATATTTATGAGCAGACGCTCCTTCAAGTACTTCCTGACAATAAGTATAGCAAGAGAATGCCCATTGGCAGCATGGATATAGTGGACCATTTCGATCCGCAAGTACTCAGAGACTTTTATCACAAATGGTACAGGCCTGACCTACAGGCTGTCATCGTGGTAGGAGACATTGATCCCGAAAGCATAATACAAAAGATAAAAGAAATCTTTAGAGACATCCCAAAGCCTATCAACCCAGCCAAAAGGGAATACGTCAGGATTAAGGATAATGAAGAGCCTCTCATAGCCATAGCTACACATCCGGAAGCGTCAATGGAATCGGTCGATCTTTGTTTCAAAATAAAGAATTTGTCGTCGGACAATTCTGAAATGTCTTCGTATATGAGACAAATGTTGACAGACCTCGTGCGAATAATGATAAGAAACAGGCTTTCCGAATATCGCCTGGATCAAAAGTCTCCGATGATCAGCAGTTCGGTAAGCTATGGGCTGTTTATGGATATAGCGTCAACAAAAAACGCCTTTACGCTTTCTGCCACAGTCAAAAAAGGACGAATTGTCGATGCTTTGAAATTATTGATTACCGAGGTTGAAAGAGCCAAGAAGTTCGGGTTTTCTTTAGCCGAGCTTGAGAGGGCGAAAGATTCTTACATCCTTTACTATAAGAATATTTATGGAGAACGTGCAAAACTGAGCAATCAATATTATGCAGACGCCTGCAGCAGGTATTTCAGAGATAAAGGATACTTGATAAATATCGAGGACGAGTACAAGCTTAATAAGTTTATACTCAAATTAATTTCCGCTTTTGTTATCAATGATTTTGTTTCAGATTTCTTTACCGGCGACAATGTCTGCATCATGATATCAGGCCCTCAGAAAAACTCTCTAAAATATCCATCAAAAGAACAAGTAATGGATATCTATAAAAAATTGATAGGTGCGAAGGTTGAAAAGTATGAATATAGTGCGGAAGATCAAAAGACGCTTCTCGACAAGCTTCCCAAACCGGGGAGAATCGTTTCGTCAAAACAAGACAAAGGATTGAATGTCATAGAAATGACCTTAAGCAACGGTGTAAAGGTCTATCTTAAGAAAACGGATTTTACTGACGACACCATCCGATTGAGACTCAAAAAGAAGGGCGGACTTTCTCTGTATGGAGAAAAAGACTTCTCCAATTTGACAATACTTCGGTAAATTTTTACCGAAAAATTAAAAGTTAAACAATAGAACTGACAAAAGTCGGTTCGAAAACACTAAAGAGATCATTGAAATGTTGTCAAAACGAATGGTTAAGCATGAAGAAAT
>NZ_JBHSGO010000091.1:0-2784 GCF_042654485.1 Falsiporphyromonas endometrii
CCGGGCGGACGCCAATCCCCCCGGTGTTTTTCATGCCCGCCTGACGGATGAACTAAACAATGAAAGGAAATGATTAATTTTGACTCAAAGATAAATCTCCTTTACACACTTTTTGGGATACTACCATTATTAGTGTCCCATAAAGGTAGTGTTCCAATTAGTGTGCCTGTCTATCTTCTAAGATAAATTTATTAAGCCCAATTGTCGGTAGAAATCGGAGCACAACTTAGATTCAAATATTCTAAGCCATTTGGATTTTTATAACAACACACCTTGAGAGTGGTTAGGTGAAATTAAGCTATTGACAATCATCCATAAGACTATAAAGCAATGATATACAATGTATTAATAGAAATAATTTCTAATAACGATTATTAGGATCTGCAATCAATGACAAATCTGGGTTAAAGACGAAGAATAAGAAGAACCTGTAGGACAATTTCAACCGTTACACACATTCAGCATCAGAATTAACTATCATTTGTAAAGAATAATCTCTATCAAAGTGATAAGACTCAATGATAACGATTGCTTTTATTAAGTTAAAAGGACCATTTCGTCAGTAGAGCAGTGTATTAGACTCAATGATAACAATGGCTTTTATTAAGTTAAAAGGACCATTTCGTCAGTAGAGCAGTGTATTAGACTCAATGATAACAATGGCTTTTATTAAGTTAAAAGGACCATTTCATCAGTAGAGCTGTGTATTGGACTCAATGATAACAATTGCTTTTATTAAGTAAAAAAGGTGTGACTGTCAATTGGAAGAGACAGCCCACAATTCCATATTTTGATATATTGCTATCGGGTAAAAGTTTTGGCAGCCTGACAAACTTGGATTTCATATAAACTGCTCTCTCGATTGCTCACTAATCAAAAGGTATTACTTATTCTGAGGCATTAGCCTGTAAATCATGCTTAGTTTTTCGAACCGGCAACTTTCAATAGATTCAAAAAAGGAAAACCGTCCATTTTGGCAAACCCTGCTCCATAAGGCATTCGCTTGGATCAAATGCTGATTTATGACCCAATCTCGCAGGTGCCTTTGTCTGGCCATCCGACTTTAGAATCCAAAGGGGCTTATCTATCAAAATTGAAATGCTCATCCGCATAAATAAGGTGTTTGGGAGGCTTTAATATGCCCTTATCTACCTTAATCACAGCAATAATTTTGATACAGCCTCTCTATTGTTCAATCTGCAATGATAGAACCGCAATATTTGATTATCATTTTTGTATATGAAGGAGTTAGGGAGATTTATGAATGTACCATCGAGTTGATTGTAGCGCCAAGATATATCACAGACAGCTGTATAACAGCAGTTTACACTTATTCTGAATAGACTTAATGTCAATCACATTTGCAATCAAATACAGATCACATTAGTGTATATTTATATGTATTTTGCATTTATAATACCATATAATAAACCTTATAAGCATATATACACCCATATATTATTTATATAATTTAGCTATTAATCCTGTTTTTATTATTACTTTTGCTCATCAATTTTATGAAGATATGAAACAGTATTTAGGCATTATTCTGCTTGCCGGTCTACTATGCACAAGTGCAAAAGCAGAAGAGATAGACTCAGTCAAGGTCAAAAAGATCGATTTGAATGAATTGGTAGTTGTTGGATTTAAACAAGATCAGACAGCTAAAGTACCCGGGAGCATATCCAATTTGTCCGGTCTGCTACTCAGATCTAATGAGAGGCAATCTGTTGCCGATCTTAGTTCGTTGGTCCCCAATTTATTTATTTTGGACTATGGGTCACGACAAAATACACCTATCTTCATCCGTGGAATTGGAAGTAAGGCCTTATCACCATCTGTTATCTTCTATGTTGATGGAGTTCCCTCTTTTGAGAATTGTGCTTTTGATACCGACCTCGATGGTGTTAGCAATATTGAGATCTTACGTGGACCTCAAGGAACTCTGTATGGGAGAAATGCAATTGGAGGTATCATTAATATCTACACCCCATCGCCTCTGAAAGAGTCATTTCACGAATTCAAGCTCGGCTATGGAAGTAGAAATGACATTCGAGTTTCGACCAACAACAGTTTTAAGCTAAGCAATCGCTTTGGTATGCTTGTGCAAGCTAATTATCATCACAACGATGGATTTTTTGAGAATCAGTTTACACACAAGAAGACAGATAAACTCAATGACATATCCTCCCGAATCAAAATGTCATGGCAAATGACACCACGGTGGCAGGCAAGCATTTTAGGAAGCTACACCTATACCGATCAAAATGGGTACCCATATGGGATATATGATACGACTACGAAAAAGACAAAGGATGTCAATTACAACAGCCCCTCATTCTATATCCGAACACTTGCCACATCCGGACTCAACTTCAGATACTCGGGAGACAATCTCAAATTCAATTCTCAGACAAGTTACCAGTTTGTCAAGGACCATCAACGCATGGATCAAGACTTTACCCCGATCAAACTGTATGAGATCAGTCATAGACTAAAGCAAGATCTTGTGTCACAAGAATTAACCTTAAAATCCAACAATTCATTTTACAGTTGGATCGTAGGGGCATTTGGTTTCGTACAGAAAAAAAATGAAAAGGTCTCTGTAGGTTATTTCAAAGGGATCCCCAGAGTAACTTCCAATCCTATGGAGAAATACCGGTAGTATCCCAAAAAGTGTGTAAAGGAGATTTATCTTTGAGTCAAAATTAATCATTTCCTTTCATTGTTTAGTTCATCCGTCAGGCGGGCATGAAAAACACCGGGGGGATTGGCGTCCGCCCG
>NZ_JBHSGO010000092.1:0-2846 GCF_042654485.1 Falsiporphyromonas endometrii
AAAGTTTGCTTTAGCCATTGTTTCTCAGTATAAAGACAAACTTTCCCTACGGAAGAGGTTGTTTAAGGCTGCTTTAAATATGGACTATCTCAAAAAGCTGCTAAAGATTTGATGCGGTTGCCCTGTATATGGGGTGCTTTTCGGATGGCTGTCGTTTTTGATTATTACTTTTATGATTTCTATTAAAAAGGCCTTTTCGTCAATCCTTATATACATTCCTTTTGTTGCCATCTTTCTTCTGATATTTGTCTTGGCAACAGCAACCTTTGTTGAACATTTCAAGGGAACTTTGTATGCACAAAAGATCTTTTATCACTCAATTTGGTTCATAACTCTTTGGTTTATGATAGTTGCTTCCTCTTTGTTTATTCTAATTAAATTGAGAGAGAGGATGCGTAGGTCTGTCATCTTTCTTCATCTTTCCTTAATGGTTATTCTCAGTGGTTCTTTTGTGACATTTGTGTCAGCAGAGAAAGGTAAATTACACTTTAAAGTGGGGGAGTCCGTTAGTTCTTTTGTGGATGCATCCGGAAGAAGTCAAACCCTCCCATTTAGCATAAAACTTGATACCTGCTTTTTTGATTACTATCGGGGAACAGCCTCTGTACGAAACTATATTTCCGATATTCAGATTCAGGTATCCGGACAAAAGACCCCATTTCGATTGTCCATGAATAAAATTGCTTCATATAAGGGGTATCGATTTTATCAAAATAGGTTTGATACAAATGCCTCTGGACTGACTTTACTTGTCAATCATGATCCGGCAGGTATAGCTGTCTCTTATTTGGGTTATGCCTTATTTCTCATTTTTATGATCATATTTCTATTATCACCAAAAGGTAGTTATAGGCAACTTTTGAAGAGAATATCCAAGTATTCCTTTGTGTTGTTTATTGTGTTGAATCTATCTTTCATGGAGTCTCAAGCTTCCCCTCGAATTGTTCCAAAATCGGTGGCGCAAGCATTGGGAAACTTGCAGGTGGAGTATAATGGGCGGATAGCTCCGGTCAACACAGTGGCCTCGGAGTTTACAAAGAAATTGACAGGTGATAATGATTATAATCATCTTACATCAGATCAATTCTTCTGGAGCTGGGTCTTCTACTTTGATGATTGGAAAAAAGAGCCTGTCTTGTTTGTTAAGAGAGGCCCGCTTAGAGATTACCTTCATTCATCTGCTTATGTTTCACTTGTGAGCCTTTTTGACTATAAGAGGGGATATGCGTTGAATTCAATACTGCAGAAATCAGATTTGACTCATCCCAATAGGCTGGAGAATTCCGCTGAATCCCTCAATGAGAAAGTGCAGTTGTGTATGCTTCTCCATGAAGGACAGCTTCTAAATATTTTCCCATTACAGGTGAAAAGTCATATGCTTTGGTTGGCTCCAACAGATTCAATACCGGTTTCTTTGTCAAAGGAAGATAGTCTTTTTATAAAGGGCATTTTCCCGCTTCTATCCGAGTTGATGCTCCATCATGATGAAAAGGACCTTATGGACGTAATAGTCAAGTTTAGGCGATACCAACAAATCAATGCAAAAGATTCGTTACTTAAACCATCCAAGGTAAAGGCTGAGATTATGTATAATTCGCTTCCTCTTTTGCAAGTCATTTATCGTCTTAACCTGCTGATGGGATTGCTCGGCTTGGCATTTTATATATTCAGAATGTCTTCAAAGTGTTTTGATCATAAGAGGTTATATGGGATTCTTCGTTTTTTGTATCGTATAATATTGTATCTCTCATTTGCTCTTCTTCTATGCGCAGTAGGGTTGCGTTCCTATATCGTAGGAAGAATCCCTATGTCTAATGGGTACGAGACAATGGTAATGATATCTTTGTGTTCGATGATTTTGGGACTTATTGCAAGCCGAAAGATATTTTTGCTTCAGATATTTACTTTTCTTGTATCCGGATTTTTTTTATTAGTAGCGTCTTTGAGTTTGATGGATCCTAAAATAACTAATCTGATGCCTGTACTGGGCTTTCCACTATTGACCGTCCATGTGTCTGTCATAATGATTGCTTATGCCATGATATCCTTTACCTTTCTAATTTCCCTAACTGCTATAGGTATTCGTGTATTTTCCAATGATACAAACAAGTTGTTGCAACTAAGAGATTTATCATTAATCTTTGTTTATCCAGCATTGCTGTTTCTTGCTACGGGTATTTTTGTTGGGGCTGTATGGGCAAATGTATCTTGGGGTAGTTATTGGTCTTGGGATGCCAAAGAGGTTTGGGCTTTGATAACCTTCATTGCTTATATGATACCTATCCATAGTAGAATTCTTGCGTTTTTCAAGAGGCCTTTGACTTTTCATCTCTATTTATTATTTGCATTTGCTACAGCAGTGATGACCTATTGGGGAGTCAATTACGTTCTCGGAGGAATGCATGCTTATTCATAATATGGGCATGGTGAATTATAAATGAATCTTAACTATGGAGTTGGTATTGCTTGAACTGAGATTTGTCGTTAGATGGCAGGTTCTAATGTTTGTCATTAGAAATAGATTTTTAATACATTGTTTATCATCGCTTTATAATATTAGAAGATGATTATTGTCTTCTAAATTTTCCCTGCCACTCCGGTGTGATGTTGTAAAGATAACACTGGCAAACATTTAAATCCCAATAGAAAAAATAGAGTATGAATAGTCATCAGACTAATTCATATTTGTAGAAGGTTGATAAAAATAGGCTTATTGTTGATCAATAGTTCGTTAAAAAATATCCAAGCCTAAGCGGCTCTGGCAGTAAATAAAATGAGTTCTTTGAAAAGTTTGTCAATAACTTGCGGGTCTGGGCTAATCCCAAACACGCAAATAAATCGTTCAA